>NZ_VSMK01000032.1 GCF_011682075.1 Nitratidesulfovibrio liaohensis | reverse complement strand
GGCGGCAGGCCCGAATCCGGGCCGGTGGCGTACCCCGCTGTCAGGCCGGGCAGCGTGCAGGACACGCCGGCCATGGGCTGGCCGGGCACGTCGGCCCCGTTCAGGAAGGCCAGCAGCGCCGCGTTGTCCTGCACCACGGCCTCGGGCACGATGTCCTCTCCGTCTTCCGTCTCGAAGGCGAATTCGTGAATGCCGTTCCCCGGCACCGGCACATCGGGAGCCACAAAGCCGAACACCTCGCGCACCGGCCTGCCGTCGGGGTCGGCATCCAGGCCGAACATCTCGCACAGGGCCGCGTTGCTGCGCAGCACCATGCCTTGCGGATCGGTGACCAGCAGGCCGTCGGCCATGCCCGCCACGATGGTGGAAAGCTGCTCCAGCGCGCCACCCAGTTCCGCCGTGGCCTGACGCACGGAATCCTCCAGCCCCTCCACCAGCCCGGCCAGATCGCGGGACATGGTGTCCATGGCCCGGGAAAGGTCGCCGATCTCGTCGTCGGCCTTCATGGCGGGCAGGTCTGGCGGGGCCGAAAAATCGTGCGCGGCCACCCGGCGGGCCTGGTCGGTCAGACGCATGAGCGGCCGCGAGATGGAATGCAGCAGTACCCACGCCCCCACGGCGCACGCGGCGAAAAAGGCCAGCCCCAGCCCCTGCTGGCGCAGGATGGCACCGTCGATGTAGTCGCTGATGCGCCCCCGGTCCATGCCGATGTGCACGAAGCCGCCCACGCCCGAAAAGACCGGCATGGTCACGTGCATCACCTCGCGCCCGCCCCCGTGCCCGCCCCCGTGCCCGCCCCCGTGCCCGTTGTCGCCCGCCGGACCGTCCGTGGTGTGGGGCAGATACAGCCGGTCGCGCAGCACGGTGACCTCGTTCATGCGTGCGCCCGCCAGCGAGGCCACCAGCTCGCGCACCGGCTCCGGCACCACGGGCACGAAGGTGTGGGCTATGGTTTCTCCCCGGCCATCCACCACCAGAACGTAGGACACCCCGTCGATGCCCAGAAACTGGTCGATGCGCGACTGCACGGTGGTCACGTCGCGCCCGATCAGGCTTTCCAGGTCCGCCCCGGCGATGGCGCGGGCGATGGCCAGCGCCTTGCTTTCGTATTCGCGGGTCAGCAGGGTGTGCAGGGTCCAGCCGGAATAGATGGACGTGACGGCGGCGTACACCCCGAAGAGCACGATGAGCCCCCGCAGGGTACGCCCGAACAGTCGCGAGCGCCTCATCGCCGCCACTCCGAAAAGTCGCGCAGGTCCACCGGCACGCCGTTGCGCACGGTGGTGAAGCGCACCAGCCCAAGCCCCTGCTCGGTGGGTGTGTAGCGGTACGGCTGGCCCACGCCCAGATCGTGCCCGTCAAGCCCGGCCAGCGCCGCGCGCAGCCCGGCGGGCGAAGGGTGCGGCCCCATGCGTTCCAGAGCCCGCACCAGCAACCGGGCCGCCAGATATCCCTCGAAGCTCACTTCGCCGGGGTACCGGGCCAACTCCACCGGTTCCCCGTCCGAAACCGACGAGGGGGCCATCTCGTCGCCCGGAACGTTCGTCACCTCGGGAGCATCCGCCATCTCATCGAAATCACGGCGATAGTCCATGGCTGCGGGCAGGTTGCCGGTCCACGGGGGTACCACTTCCGCCAGCACGAGATCGTGGGTGTAGTTGCGCTGGGTGGCGCGCTCCATGACGGCCAGCAGTTCGACCAGATGGGTGCTGTCCACGAACGACGGCATGGCCACGGGAATGGCGGGCTGCCCCTTACCGGGTGCCTGGCGGAAAGGCTGGCCTGCCCGTTGGTCCGTTTGTTGATTCGCACCCTGCGAGGCCAGAAGGTCGCGCAGGTCGCGGATGAACGCCGCGCACGCGGTGTCCGTACCCACGCAGACCACGGCGTCGGGCATGCCCTGCAGGATCAGCCCCGCCTGTTCGGTGAAGTCGGCGTCGCTGCCCGCGCCGCGCGGATAGGAGGCCTCCGCCGCCAGGGACAGACGGCGGCGGGCCAGCGCGTCGCGCAGGTCGGCCCAGCCTTCGCGGCCATAGGCATCGGCCTGGTAGAGCACGGCGATGCGGGAGCACTCCACGCCGTGCAGGCGATCCACCAGTGCGGAAAATTCGGTGTCGTACGAGGCACGCAGGCGGAACACCAGCCCCTCGTGGCGCGGCAGGGACAGGGGGCGCGCCCCGGTGAAGGGAAACAGCAGCGGCACCGTGCGCTCCGGGTGGCCGCCCAGCAGCGGCAGCACCCGCGTGACCGTGGGCGTGCCCACCAGGCCGAACAGTGCGAAGACCCGCTCTTCCTCGATGAGCCGGATGACGTTCCACACGGTGCGCTCCGGATCGTAGCCGTCGTCCATGGCCACGATTTCCACCCGCCTGCCGTATACCCCGCCAGACGCATTGACCCGCGCCAGGCAACTGGCAGCGCCACGATGGAATTCGCGCCCCAGCGAAGCGCCGGAACCGCTGAAGGGGGCGGACATGCCAAGGCGCACGGGTTCGCCGGGGGCCAGCTCGTCCTCTGTCGGCTTACCCTCTGCAAGCCCGGCCTGATCGGAACGGGAGGACGCAACAGACGCCCCCGCGGGGGCGGAAGAGGCCGCGCCGGTGGGGGCCCCCCCTGCGGCGCGGGAATTCTGGCACCACAGACTCCCGGTGGGAAATCCCGTTGGTTGGATGGCGGCAGCGTTGGCGGCTGCCGCGTCATGCGCGGGTTCAGGGGAACGTGCGGGGCTGGCGGAATGGGCGGAATGCGTGAACGGGCTGTCTGCCGGATTGCCTGCCGGGTTGCCGGACAGGCTGCCTGCAGGGGCCGGGGCGACGGCATCCTGCGCCGTTTCCTGCTCCGCCCCCTGCGTAGCCCCCTGCGTTGCCCGGACGTCCAGCACCGGCCATGCGGCCAACAGCAGAAGAACCGTGCAGACCACGGCCATACAGTACTGTTGATAGGTCAACCCGGCTTGCGCCTTGCACATGGTCCCCGGTCCCGTATGCGGCTGGTACCCCCGGATGCGGCACCGGGCTTTACCCCGGCTGCGGACTCACGTAGAATTCCGAAGGTTACGTTTCGGTTTACTGGACACAACGCCCCGTGGCAACAGAAAAACCTTTTTCGGAGTACAGCCATGCGTATTGTCGTACTGGACGGCTACACCCTGAACCCCGGCGACAACCCGTGGGATGCCGTTGCCGCGCTTGGCGAACTGACCGTGCACGACCGCACCCCCCGCGAGGCCATCCGGGAACGTGCCGCGGGCGCGCACATGGTGCTGACCAACAAGACCCCGCTGGATGCCGACACCATCGCGGCACTGCCCGACCTTGCCTTCATCGGGGTGCTGGCCACGGGGTACGACGTGGTGGACATCCGCGCCGCCGCCGCGCGCTCCATTCCGGTGTGCAACGTGCCCGGCTACGGCACCGAGGCCGTGGCCCAGCACGTCTTCGCCTTTCTGCTGGAACTGTGCCGTCGCATTGCCCGGCACGACGCCAGCGTGAAGGTGGGCAACTGGAGCGCCAACAAGGACTGGTGCTTCTGGGAAACCACCCAGATCGAGTTGACCGGCAAGACCATGGGCATAGTGGGCTTCGGTAACATGGGCAAGCGCGTGGGGCAGATCGCCAACGCCTTCGGCATGAAGGTGCTGGCCTATTCGCCCAACACCCGCACCATGCCGGGGTACGAGCCGTTCTCCTACGTTTCGCTGGACGAACTCTTCGCCCGGTCCGACGTGGTCACCCTGCACTGCCCGCTCACCGACGCCACGCGCGGCATGGTCAACCGGGTGCGGCTGGCCTCCATGAAACAGGGAGCCATCCTCATCAACACCGCGCGCGGCCCCCTGCTGGACGAGGCCGCCGTGGCGGCCGCCCTCAATGACAACCATCTCGGCGGCCTTGGCGTGGATGTGGTGGCGGTGGAACCCATCCGGCCCGACAACCCGCTGCTGACGGCCAAGAACTGCCTGATCACCCCGCACATGGCCTGGGCCACCCTGACCGCGCGCCAGACCCTGATGCGCGTCACGGCGGGCAACATCCGCGCCTTCCTGGCCGGTGCGCCCACCAACGTGGTGAACGCGCCCAAGCCGGTCGCGCCATAACCTGGCGGCTTTCCGGAACACGGCTGAAAGCCCCCCCGCAGCATGCCCCTGATGCCCCCGAGAGGAGGAGCCCCCAGCGTGCCTCCAGCGCAAAGGGCACATCCGGGCCCGGCTTTTTTCCGGATCCAACCCTCAACTTCCCTTGGCATCATCCGATCAGGCTGGCTGAGATTCGCAACCTCTGACAGGTCAGGAGCGGACGATGCCTGTATCGCAAATTGCAGTTGACGCCATCTCCATTCAAACGGGAAGCTCCATCGGGCGGCAACACATCGAAAATGCAAAAGACACCCCCAAAAGCGGCAACCCGTCGAACGCCCATGACAAGGTCGAAATATCCGATGAGGGGCGCGCCAGGGCTGAAGAGATGAAGGCCGGGAAGGCTGCCGCAAAAGATGGCGGCAGCGTTGGCGACAATAAAGATGAAGAATCCAAGCCCCTGAAAATCAAAACCCGTTCCCGAGGTGAAGCCAGCGGCGTCGACAAGGAAGACGCTGTTGACGAATTGAAGGACACTGAGAGCGACATCAGGACGAAAGAAGGCGAACTGCAAGAAACCAAGACTGCTTTTTTCGGTTCCGGAGAGGAGCAGGCTGAAAAGATGAAAGAACTCAAGCAGGATATTGACGACCTGAAAGACGCCAAAAAGAAATTGGAAAGCAAACTCTCCATGTAACCGGCGGGCTCGGCAGGGCAGCCCAGCCCAACACCCCGTCAGGGATGTTCAGCGCCAATGGATACTGGTTACAATCAAAAACTGCCGGAGAGCGCACCAAGCCGGCCCTGGGCGCAACGCCGCCCCCGTACGGTCAGAGGGGCAGCGTGAAGGCGGGCATGGTCGACAACGCGGCCAGCCGTGCTGCGCCGTGGTGGCGGCCACTGGCAGTGGTATTTACCGACGTTACCGAGCGCATGGCCGACCTGCCCGTGGTCATCGCGGTGCAGCGCGCCCTGGCCCTGGTGCTGCCGCTGGTCACGGTGGGCGCCTTCGCGCTGATGGTGCGGCACACCCCCTTCCCCTTGCTGCGCGGGGCGTTGGACGCACTGTTCGGCCCGGCGTGGATCACCATGGCCGACGCCCTGATCTCCGGTACCTTCGGCATCGCCTCGCTGGCCGTGCTGTGCGCCTTCAGCGGCACCATGGCCATGGTATACAACCAGCGGCGCGGCGGGCAATTCGTCAGCCCGGTCATGTCCGCCATCGTCGTGCTGGCCTGCTTCTTCGTGGTCACCAACCCGGCCAGCGACATGCCGTGGCGCGACATGTTCTCCATGGACCGGGGCCTGCTGCTGGCGTTCATGGTTTCCGTGGCCGGATCGTGGCTGTTCCTGCGCCTGTCGGACGTGAAGCGCCTGCAACTGCCGCTGGAGGCCGTGGGGCACGACCCGGTGGTGCGCGACATCCTTACCGTCATGCCCGCGGGCATGCTGACCATCGTTGTCTTCGGTCTGCTGCGCGTGGGCCTGGTGGACAGCGGCATCCCCGACCTGCACGGTGCCCTGCGCGCCGCCATGACCCGCCCCTTCATCGAGGGGGGCAACACCCTGGGCCTCGGCATGCTGTACGCCGGCCTGTCGCAGGTATTGTGGTTTTTCGGGGCACATGGCCCCAACCTGCTGTTTCCCATCGAAGACGCCATCTTCGCCCCCGCCGGGGTGGCCAATGCCGCGGCGCTGGCGGCGGGCCAGGTGCCGCCGTTCGTGCTGACCAAGACCTTTTTCGACGTGTTCACGCGCATGGGCGGGTCGGGGAGCACGCTGTGCCTCATCGCCTCCATCCTGTACGCCAGCCGCGACAGCGGCACCCGCAGGCTGGCACTGGTGGCCCTGCTGCCCGCGCTGTGCAATGTCAACGAACCGCTGCTGTTCGGCCTGCCCCTGGTCATGAACCCGGTGTACCTGATCCCCTTCCTGCTGGTGCCGCTGGCGCAGACCGTCGCAGCGCATGCGGCCACCCTGCTGCACCTTGTGCCGTACACCCTGCCCGACGTGGTCTGGACCACCCCGCCCCTGCTCAACGGATACGCAGCCACAGGCTCCGTGGCCGGGTCGCTGATGCAGGCCCTCAATCTGGGCCTTGGCGTGGCCCTGTACCTGCCCTTCGTGCGGGCAGCCGATGCCCTGCGTGAACGCCACGGCAGGCAAGTCCTGGCCGAACTGCTGCACACCGCCAGCGGCAGCGAGGTGGGACCGGGCGGGCGCAAGTGCATCGACCGTCCCGGCGAGCAGGGGCGCATTGCATCTTCTCTGGCCAACGATCTTGCCGCCGCCCTGTCCCGCAACGACGAAGTGTTCCTGGAATACCAGCCCCAGATCGGGGGTGATGGCCGACCGCACGGGGCCGAGGCGCTGCTGCGCTGGCACCACCCGGCTTACGGGCGCATCGCGCCGCCCATCACCGTGGCCCTGGCGGAAGACACCGGCATCATCGACCGGCTGGGCATGTTCGTGCTGCACCGCGCCTGCGCCCGGCGCGTGGCGTGGGCGGGGATGGTGCCCGACGGCTTCGTCATGTCGGTCAACGTGGCCCCGCGCCAGTTGCAGAACCCGCGCTTCGACCGCGACGTGCTGGCCGTGCTGGCGCGCACGGGCCTTGCCCCGCACCTTCTGGAACTGGAGCTGACAGAATCCACCGTACTGCTGCCCGACGCACGCACCGTAGCTGCATTGCGCCGTCTGCGCGCCGCCGGGGTGCGCGTGGCCATCGACGACTTCGGCATGGGGCATGCCTCGCTGCGCTACCTGCGCGATTTTCCGGTGGATACGGTGAAGATCGACCGTTCGCTTACCGAGGCCAGCCACGGCGACATCAACGAACACATCGTGCGCAGCATCGTGGAACTGGCCCGCAGCCTGAACATCACCACCGTTGTGGAAGGGGTGGAACGAAGTGAACAGTTCGAGCGTTTCGTCGAACTGGGGTGCCAGGTCTTCCAGGGCTACCTGTTCAGCCGCCCGGCAAGCGCCGCCCAGTGCCTGGAGGTGGTGGTCGGATGGGGCGGGCAGGCGGCTGCGCAGGAGCAGGCAGGACCGAGTGTGCTGAAGGGAACATAGCACCTGCGCCGGTGCACTCGCGCGACGGGACAGCCAACGCCCTCCGCGATGGCCCGCCCATTGGCCTCGGCCTCTGGTCGCCTTCGCCTGCCGTGCGCCCTGCCATCTTCTGCCCTCTCGCCCCGCCTCGCTCCGCCTCACCCCGCCCCCCGTGCCTTCGCGGCGCAAAAGAAAACGGGAAGGATGTCGGCATCCCTCCCGTTTCCGGATTCCGTCCGCCACAACCCGGCCAGTTCCAGCCACGCCGTCCGGGTGGTCGAATGCCCTGAAGCCTGGGCGCGTCGCTACAGCGTGCCCTGCGGGTCGTCGCGCAGCATCTTCACGGCGCAGAACTTGCCGCACATGGCGCATTCCTCTTCATTGCGGTGTTCGCCACGGCGGGCGTCCACCATTTCCGGGTCCAGCGCGCAACGCTTCATGCCGTCCCAATCAAGGGCCATGCGCGCCTGCGACATGCCCGCCTCGCGCTCCAGCGCGTGGCGGCGACCAAGGGCCACTTCGCCCGCCTGCGCGGCGATGCGCGAGGCCATGACACCGGCCTTCACGTCCTCGATGGTGGGCAGGGTAAGGTGTTCGGCGGGGGTGAGGTAGCACAGGAAGTCCACCCCGGCGCGCACGCCGATGGCACCGCCGATGGCACCGGCGATGTGGTCGTAGCCCGGCGAGCTGTCGATGGTCAGCGGGCCCAGCACGTACAGCGGGGCGTTGTTGGTCAGCTTCTTGATGCCGACGATCTGCGCCTCCACCTCGTGCATGGGCACGTGGCCGGGGCCCTCGATCATGCACTGCACGCCTTCGGCCAGGCCAGCCTTGGCCAGACGCCCCAGCATCATCACTTCTTCCCACTGGGCGGCGTCGCCCGCGTCGGCCCCGGCGCCGGGGCGCAGGCCGTCGCCCAGCGACAGGGTGACGTTGTGCCTGCGGGCAATTTCAAGGATGCGGTCGTACTGTTCCAGCAGGGGGTTTTCCTTGCCGTTCTTGCGCATCCAGCGGGCCAGGATGGAGCCCCCGCGCGAGACGATGCCCAGCACGCGACCGCCCTCGGTGGCCCATTCGGCGCCGCGCCGGGTCAGGCCGCAGTGCACGGTCATGAAGTCCACGCCCTGCTCCGCCTGCATCTCGATTTCGGCGAACAGTTCTTCCGGGTCCATGCCCGCCGGGTCCTTGCCCTTGTCCAGGTACTTCTGGGCCACGGAATACAGCGGCACGGTGCCCAGCGGCAGCGGGCAGGCGGCCAGCATGCCCTTGCGGATGGCCAGCAGGTCGCCCGCGATGGAAAGGTCCATCACGGTATCGGCCCCGGCAGCCAGGGCGGCGGCCAGCTTTTCTATTTCACGGTCGGGATTGTTGCACAGGGGCGAGGTGCCGATGTTGGCGTTGACCTTCACGCGGGAAGGCTGGCCCACCAGCAGCGGACGCAACGAAGGGTGCGACGGGTTGCCCAGCAGCACTATGGTGCCGCCTTCGATGCCGTCGCGGATGGTTTGGGGCGCAAGGCCCTCGTCCGCGGCCAGAGCCGCGAGATGGGTGTCGAGAACGCCCGCGAGCGCGGTGTTCCGGGTAAGAATGGACATGGGTGGTCCCCGCTGCTGACTCAACGGGAAGGGGCCGGTGACGCCGACAACACGACGTCACAGCACTATCCGTTCGCACGGCGGCTGGCAAGGGGGAACACGGCGTGGTCGGCGGACGACCGGAAAACAGGCGTTGGCGGCACTGGGGACACCGCCCGGCGGCCCGCCGCCCGGCCCGCCCGCCACATCACACCATCCCCCCGCGTTGCGCCCGCC
>NZ_VSMK01000031.1 GCF_011682075.1 Nitratidesulfovibrio liaohensis | reverse complement strand
TGCTGGCCGCCCTGCTCTACGCGCGGCGCCAGGGACCCGCGTGGGGCGCGCGGGGCATGTGGGCCACCGGCCTGTTCTGGGCGGGCCTGACCGTGGCTTTCGAATTCCTGTTCGGGCATTACGTCGCCGGGCACCCGTGGCAACGGCTGCTGGCGGACTACGATGTGACGGCGGGGCGCGTCTGGGTGCTGGTACCGGTGGCGCTGGCGCTGGGACCGCGCCTGGCCTGGGAGTGGCTGCGCGGCAGGGGGTGACGCGACGCCGAAAGGAATGGGGAATGCGGTGCGGGGGACGGCACGGAAACGGCACCGCGCGGCAGGCGGTCCATGCAGTCAACGGTACACGCCCCAATCACGCCTGGTGCGAACCCAACCCGGCAGGAAGCGCCACGGGCCGCAGGCAACAAGGCTGGCGCGGGACCCCCCCGCAGAAAGGTGCACGGCGCGCCGGAAATCGGGACGTTACCGCCGCTCACCCAGCGGGCGGGTACCATCACCCTCGTCTCCCGCATCCACCCGGCGTGAGGTATCCTTGTCCACCAGCGCGCGCAGCCCAGCCAGCAACGGGTCCGCGTCGGTCTGGGCGCGGCCGTAGCCAAGATTGAAACCGTAGTCGAAACCGGCCGGGTTGGCGCCCTGGGCGTGCTGCACCAGCGTCTCCAGCTTGTCCAGACCCTTCACCAACCGCGCCTCCGGCGTGGACGCCGCATCGTATTCATCCCACAACGCCACGATGTCGTCGCGGGCCGGACCGACCAGATCGCCCAGCAGGGTCAGCAGGTCACGCCGTTCCGCATCGGCCTTGGCGTGGCCGGGGGCCTGATCCACGGCGGGGATGTCGCCGTTCAGGGCCTCGCCCAGGTCGTGCACCACGCACATGCGCAACACCCGCTCGAAGTCCAGGTGCGGGTACTGCGGCCGGACCAGCACGGCCAGCAGGCACAGTCGCCAGGTGTGCTCAGCCGTGCTTTCATGCCGCCCCGCCGAGGTCCAGGCGCAACGGGTTGTGTCCTTCAACCGCTCCGCGCGGCGCAGGAAGTTCAGCAACGGAACCGTCCCGTCCTGCGGCAAGGCGCCGGATGGCATGGCGTCAGGGGGCATGGCGTCAGGGGGCATGGCGTCAGGGGCCACGGCGTTCGGCGTGGCGGACACGTCGGACGGAACGGACCGGGCGGAGGCAAGCGCGGACTCGCGGCCCATATCGGCAGCGGAACCGGAAACGGCATCACGGGGCATGGGGCATCCTTTCTCGGGTCACGGCGCGCGCTGCATGCGCCGCCGCGCCCGGTACGCCGAACTGGCGCAAGCCTTTCCCATACTCCGTCCCCATTCCTGCCGCAACGCCGCTCGGCCTCTCCGGGCGCCCCCCCCCGGGACGGTCCCGGCAGGGGATGCTAGACCGCGCGGGCCTTTTCGTAGGCAGGGTAGAGGCGGCTTTCCTCGCGCTGGATGCGCATCTTCAGCGCGATGATGATGCGGCCAAGCTCGCGCGCAAAGTCCAGCCCGCCCGCATCCGCCGCGCCCGTGCTGGCATCGTACCGGGCAAAGAATTCCAGCAGGCCGCCGGATATGGACTGCATCTCCGAGGCAAAGGCATCGGCCACGTTGCCAAGGTCGCCCTTTCCGGCGGCCTGGCGCAACGCGGGATAGAGCATGGTGTCTTCCTTGCGCAGGTGGCGCGACAACAGTTCCTTGCAGGTGAACAGGCAGCGGCGTCCTTCTGCCGTGCCCAGGCCCAGGCGGCGGGCTTCTTCCAGGGTGTCCAGCAGGCGCTGGTGGTCGTCCTTCAGGTCGCGGATGAAATGTGCGGCGGTGATGGGGGCCATGATGTGTCTCCTTGCGGAAGCGGATTCGGTGTGGTGTGGACGGCGCGGCCACGTGCCTTCCGCCCACCCCCCATATAGACACCACCTCCACCCCCTTCCGTGAGCGCGGTCACATCCCGGCACGACTTTTTTGCAGGGGGTGCCAACGGTGAACGGCCATGCCGAAAGGGGACAACGCACCTGCAATCCCGGACAGTTGATGCACATTCCCCCGTGTCATGCTCCAACTCGGCGCCACTGCCTGTCCACTCCCGCCTCACCTTTGCCTGCCCTCTCTGATCGTGACCGCTCCATCTCCGTGGCGGCTTCGCCCCGGCCAGGCTCCAGCACGCACAAGGGCCGGGAGCGGATGCCCGCAGCCCGGCCCTTGTCCGAATACACTCTGGTGGTACGCCGCTGGTCCGCCCCGCCAGCGCAGCGTCAGGCGGGCACGGCACCGCGTCATTACCGCATCGGCACCGCGTCAGCCCGCATCAGCACCGCGCCAGCCCACTTCAGCCCGCGTCAGCCCGCGCCCGCCCGCGCCAGCCCGCATCAGGGCCTGGCGGGAATGCCCAGCACCTTCAGGGCGTCGGCAATGGGGATGAAGAAATTCACGCCGATCGGCACGCCGTTCTCCTGCATGCCGCTTACGGTGATCGCCACCACATGCCCGTTCCCGTCCACCAGCGGGCCACCACTGTTGCCGCCAAAAATCGTGGCATCGCTCTGCAGCACCCTGCCTTCCGACTTCCTGCGGTACCCGCTGGCAATCCCGCGTGAAATGGTGCCGGACAGCTTTTCCAGCATGGGCGCACCCACGGGAAACACCTCGGCCCCTGTGGCAACGTCCTCGGTCTGGATGTACAGCGGCTTCAGCCCCTCCATGTCGGCCTTCAGCAGGGCCACATCGCGGCGCTTGTCGCGCGCCACCACGCGGGTCACCACCGACGCCCCGCTCTGGAAGCGCACCCGCGCCCGTTCCGACTCTTCCACCACGTGGTAGTTGGTCAGTATGTAGCCGTCGTCGGTAACGACAAAGCCCGAGCCGTGGCTGTCACCCATCTGCACCAGCACGGCGGAATGGCGCACACTGTCCAGGGGCACGCGGGGCGTGTCCGGACCGGCCACCTGCACGCGCACGTCGGTCAGCACGGGCCGGGCCTCCTGCGTCTGCGTCAACTGCGGCGCCACATACGCGGAACCGGCGGGCATGGTGACCAGCTTGCGGAACTCCTCGTCCGCCAGCAGCCCCCGCGTGGCATGGGCAAAGGCCATGCGCAGCACCTCGGCACCGCCACCTTCCGTGGCCGAGTCCAGCTTGCCGTAGCCGGTGGTGGTGCGCCGCAACACCACCTGGCGGTCCACCGGCGAAAACACCTCCCAGTCCACCATCAGGTTGGCCTCGCCCTTGCTGGGAACGGGATTGCCCCAATCGTGCATGGGAAAGCAGATGTTCTTGCGTATTTCCGAAATATTGCCGCCTACCCACAGGTTGGCCCGCGACCTGTCGGGGTCGTCGAACAGGGCGCGCGTGTCACCCACCACCTTGAACCCGTTGCCGCCGGCCTCTTCCATGAACACTTCGGCCAGTTCGTCGCGCGTCAGTTCGGTGCGTTCCCCCAGCGCGGACGTGGCGACACGCGGAATGCACAAGCCGTCATAGGCCGCCGTTCCGTACACCTCGCCCCGGCGCATCTTGAGGGTAAGCCTGTATATCGTGATCGGCTGGACCTTGGCGTCCATCGCAAGGGGGCGCAGGTCGGGTTCCGGCACGGGGTCTACCCGTACCTTCTTCATGCAGGCAACAAGCGGCAGACAGGAGAGCAGGAGCAGGCAGGCGAGGATGCTGCGACAACGCATGGGGAGCCTCCGCTGGGGAAATTGGGATTGCGCATTGCACCACACTTCGCTCCGCCGTTCAAGATGTCCGATACAGACGGGGCGGCAGACTCCGGTATTCTGCCCTCACCCGGAACAACGCGAACGCATGCGACCGAGCCTGCCCCATACGTCGAGGTTCTCCAGTCATGCCCTCCCTGTACTGAGCTAGCTATTGCCTGACAGCAGGCTCCCCGAAGGACGTGGTCATGCCGTGCCCTACTGGGGTAGGGGGCAAGACGTCTTTCGGCACGGGCACCAGAAATTGCGCTTCTTCTCATATCGCACTTTGCACACTGTAACTTTGCAATCTTGATCCTTTATATCAAACTTACATGAGCATTCATAAAAATTGCGCATCTTCGAAAGACGAAAATATTGATGCAATAAGAAATCTATCCATCCATCACGCGCGATAATAAAATAAAAATGCCTGTTGGCATTTCTCCACGCTACACATATGCGCCCATCGAAATTGCATATAACATATATTTATTTTCGATTTTAAATTTTTATGAACTTTTTACGCGCCAAATATATATACACAAACGTCTCTTTAACGACAGCGGCTGCTGCAATACACATCACACGTACCGCCCTGTTCGATAACCACCTAAAAAACATGAGCATACGGCCAGCACCCGACAGGCTTGAAACCCCTCTCACAACAAATTATAGTTAAAAAATACAGTCAACTGCACACAAAAATACAAACGAAACCCCATGGCACGTCCACGCCGAACCGACATTCCGTACTTCTCCCCTCGCCTCAAGGCCAGACTGCACGAAGCCCTGAACATGCGCAGCGTGTTCATCGAGGCCCCATCAGGGTACGGAAAGACCACCATCGCGCAGAACTATCTGCGTGAACGCCTGCCCGATGGCGCGACATGGGTTCGGCACGTCTGCGTCGAGGAATCGCCCCAGGCCGCCTGGCGTCGCTTTTGCCAGACCATGCAGAAGGTTGATGCGCATACCGGCAGGACCATGCTGTCCTTTGGCCTGCCGGACGAGGACAGCGCCGGGCAACTGGCCTCGTTGCTGCGCGAACTGCCCTGCCCCACGCCCTTCTGGCTGGTGCTTGACGATTTTCACCACCTTGCCCCCCATGTGCCTGCGCCGATCTGGAAAGCCTTTCTGGAACACGAAGCCGCGCAACTGCGGCTGATCATCGTCACCCGGCCCGTTGCAACGCGCATCCTGCCCTATGAAAAGGCCGGCATCCTGCGCCTGAACGCCGACGACCTGCGCCTGACGGAAGCGGAATCCAGGGAATATGCGACCAGGGCGGGCATTGCGCTCAACGAGGCGCAGGCGCACGAACTGCACCGCCGCGCCGAAGGCTGGATCATAGCCGCAACGCTGTATTTGCGGCGCTGGAACGAGCGGGGGGCGTTTGCCCCGGCCTACAGCCAGGCCCATGATTCAGGACTGGATGACCTGCTGCGGGATGTGGTCTGGGACAATCTGGACGAGGCGGGGCAGGAGTGCCTGCTGCGCCTTTCTCCCTTTGACGCCTTTTCCGCGGAGCAGGCCGCGTTTCTGCTGGGCAAGGCGCGCCTTCCCCAGAAAACGTGGGGGGCGCTGCAACACAACGCCATGCTTCGGCATGACCCCGCCACGGGCCTGTACTATCCGCACAGCACGCTGCTGGATTTCACACGCAGGATATTTGCCGAACTGCCGGAAGCAACACGCCGCGACGCACTTCTTGCCGCTGGCGACTGGTGCGCCAGATGCGGCGACCTGGAGAACGCCTTCGTCTTCTATTACCGACTGGGTGACTACGAGCGCATTCTGGCGCTCGACCTTTCCGGCATGAAGGGCGAAGGCCTGCTGGACATGCCCGGCGTGTCCTATGTACCCGCGATCAGGGACATTGCGGCCAACAGTACGCGGGCCATGAAGGCCATGTATCCGCTTTCCGCCATCGCGCTGGCCCTCGACCTGCTGTCCGCCAACTGCCCCGAGGAATTCGGGGCCCTCTTCGCGGAGCTTGCCGACATCGTGGAAACGGAACCCTTTGCGACGGACCAGCGGAACTACCTGCGCGGCGAACTGCGGCTGCTGGAGGCCTTCACCTGCTACAACGACATCGCGGCCATGGGCGTGTGCATGCAGGACGCGCTGCAACTGGCGGGCAGGCAGACGTCCATGGTCCGGCTGGACGATTCCTGGACCTTCGGCAATGTGTCCGTGCTCTTCATGTTCCACCGCGAGGCCGGTCGGCTGGACGGTGAACTGGCGGACATGCAGACGTACTGCCCCCACTACCTTGCCCTGTCCGGGGGGCACGGGGCGGGCGGTCCGGAACTCATGGAGGCGGAATGCCGGTTGCATCGGGGCGATACCGACCCGGCGGAAATCTCCGGCTACAAGGCCCGGCACCAGGCCGCCCTGCGGGAGCAGGCCAGCATCGGCATAGGGGCGGAATTTCTTCTGGGCAGGGTGGCCCTGCTGCGAGGCAACGCCGCCGCCCTTGCCGACGCCATGGACAGTCTGGCCGACATCGCGGGGCAATTCCCGCAGCGGGCCAACCGGATGGCGGTGGACATGGCCCGCTCCTTCCTGATGAGCCTGCTGCACCAGCCGGACGAGATGGCCCCCTGGCTGCGCGAGGCCACGCCGGGTTCACTGGCCAAGCGCTTCTTCGTTCAGGTGCTCCCCTTTGCCGAACTGTGCCGCGCCCGCTATCTGCTGCTGTCCGGCAAGCCGGAATTGCTGCTTGGCGAAAGCGAAGCGGCCCTGGGCCTGGCCACCGCCCTCAATTATTCCCTGGCCCTGACCTACGGCCATCTGCACGTTGCCGCCGCATGGTCCATGCTGGGCAAACGCGACGCCGCCGCGGATTCCCTGCGCGCGGCCCTGGCCTTGGCCCTGCCGGACGGCCTGCTTTTGCCGTTTGCGGAATGCTGGCCCTGGATCGGCCCCCTGCTGGAGAAAATGCGCCCAGGCGTGTGCCCGGAAATGCCCCCGACATTTGCTTCGGACGTGTTCTCGCTGGCAGAGCGGCTGGAAGCCGGGCGGCGCGCCGTCGCGGACACGCTGTACTCCGCCCGGGGCCGGTTCGGGCTATCCCCGCGCGAAGACGAGGTGGCCCGCCTGATGGCGGACGGCCTGTCCTATGGGGAAATCGCGCAGCGCCTGTGCATCAGCCTGAACACGGTGAAAACCCACCTCAAGAACGCCTACCAGAAGGTCGGAACGTCCTCCCGGTCAGACATGAAGCGCCTGCTGTCGTGAAAATCACCCGAAACGGGTGATGCCGCAAAAAATGCCCGATGCTAGCCACCTTGGCTGCATCGGGCATTTTTGCGTGCTTCGACCTGTTGAAAAAAGCGCCCGCGACACCTCAGGAGGCTTCCATGTTCTCGCCCTTTCCCCCACGGTCCGCGCATGCCGCCACAAGGCCCCCCCGCGCACGCTACCTTTCCGTACCGCAACTGATCACCGTGGTGGGCGTGGCCCTGCTGGCCCTGCTGGCCCTGAGCGGGCCGCTGCGGGCCGCCAACACCGGCGGCACCGAGCAGGCAGACCCGTACAACCCCGTCATGAACGCCTACGTCGGCCAATACGACACGGCCGGCTACGTCGGCATTGATGGCGGGTACACCGGTAACGTCTATGGCGGCCAAAGCTCTGGCAACTTGGTCCAGGCCAACACCGTGATCCTGACCACCGGCACGGTGACCGGCACTGTTTACGGCGGCAGCAGTTGGAGCGACGAGGCCAAACAAAACATCGTAACCCTGTACGGCGCGCAGGTCGGCGAGTACATCTTCGGCGGGCATGTCCTTGCCGGCACGAGTGCGGCCACAGATAACACCGTGAACATAAATGGCGGCACGGTGGAGAGCGTGTACGGCGGCGCCTCTGCCTCCGGCAGCGTCTTGCGCAACAACGTGACCATAAATGGCCTGGGCAGCGCCTGGAGCCCGTCTGGCGCCGTGGTGAACTATGACGTCTTCGGCGGCTTCGTCAGCAACGCCGCCGACTCCTCCATCACCGCAGCCTACAACTCGGTGAACATGAACGGCGGCATGGTGGCTGGCAACATCTACGGCGGCATGATCGAATCCGGCGCGGGTGCGGCCACGGACAACACCGTGACAATGACCTATGGCACGGTGGCCAAGGACATCACCGGCGGCGAATCGACCTCCGGCGCATCCAGGCGCAACGCCGTGACCATTTCCGGCGGCTCGGTAAACGGATACGTCTACGGCGGCTACTCCAACTCCGACGATGCCACGGACAACACCGTGACCATCTCCGGCCTTGCTGCCGTGGGCGGCTACATTTATGGCGGCTTAGCCGAATCCGGCGGCGTCGCCACGGGCAACACCGTGACCATTTCCGGGGGCTCGGTGGACGGCGACGTGATCAGCGGCAGCTCCGGCGTGGCCACGGGCAACACCGTGAACATTTCCGGCGGCACGCTGGGCCGCAACGTCTACGGCGGCATCGGCAGCTCTGGAACCGCCCAGGATAACGACGTGAACATTTCCGGCGGCACGGTGGTCGGCTATGTCTACGGTGGCCGAGCCGACGGCAGCGGCACCGCCGCGAACAACGTAGTGACCATTTCCGGCGGCACGGTGCTCGGCTATGTCTACGGTGGCCGCGCCAGCGGCAGCGGCGACGCCGTGCTCAACACGGTGGCCATTACCGGCGGCGAGTTGCACGACAACGTCTATGGCGGCTCCTCCAACAACAGCGACGCCACGGGCAACACCGTGCGCATCGAGGGCACTCCCACCTTCGGGCCAACCAGCGCCCTGTACGGCGGCAATGCCAACACGGGCACCGGCGACGTGCGCACCGGCAACACCCTGGAAATGTGGACCACGGGCGTTTCGGTAAAGGGGCTGCACAACTTCCAGAACCTGTATTTCTTCCTGCCGTCCACCATCGCAGCGGGAAGCACCGTGCTCACGGTGGCCGACGCCGTGGACATCAGCACGCCCGCCACCGGACCTTCCACAGGCGCCACCACCGTGGGCGTGGGCATCATGGGCGGCGGCTCCCCCACGCTGGCCACGGGCGACAGCGTGACCCTGATCAAGTCCAACACCGGCCTGACGGCTGACGCGGGCCTGGCCAACACCATCTCGGGCATGCAGGGCATCTCCACCCTGTACACGTTCACGCTGGAGACCTCCGCCGACGCCCTGGTCGCCCGGGTGGGCGAGGCTTCCAACACCCACGAGGGCATCCGCAAGTCCCCGTCCGAAGGTCAGGCCGCCGGGGTGGCGGCCCTGACGCAGGGCGGCGACCTGGCTGGCGGACAGGGCATGGCCAGCGCCCAGCAGGCCGCCCGCGCC
>NZ_VSMK01000030.1 GCF_011682075.1 Nitratidesulfovibrio liaohensis | reverse complement strand
GCCACCTTCGGCGGGGTGGGCGCGGAAGGGCTGCCCCGGTTCGACTCGTCCAGCGTGGACGCGCTGGCGGAACTGGTGGCGGAGCGCGGCTTCGTGCTGCCGGGGCTGGACTGCGGCGCCTGCGGGCAGCAGGACTGTGCCGGGTTCGCCCGCATGGTGGTGGCCCATCAGGCGGTGCCGGACGACTGTTGTTCCGTTGACGGGCCGCTTTCGGTGACGGTGAACGGGCACCAACTGGGGCTGAATCCCTTTGTTGCGCGCATCGTTTCCGGCTCGCTGAAGGGTATGCTGGCGGAACTGAAGGGCTATTCGCCGGGGGCGGAAGTGGTCATCCGCCTTGCGGAGTAGGAATTGCCGGGAAAGCATGTGTCCACTCTTGTGAAAGACAGTGGCTTTCATGCTCTAACAATGTGCAATCGTTCGCTAAAAAAATCACAAAAACCTGTGGTGAAATGCTGGACTCCTGCCGGGAACTCGACTAAGCAGGAATTGTGTCTGGTTGGTTGCACAGTTTGCGAGCCAGCCGGATGCACGCCGCCGCGACTGGCGCACTTGCCGCATTTGGCCGCGAGCCGAAGTGGCTGGCGCCGCGGCGACCGCGACATGGGAACTGCCGCCACGGCGTCCCCATGCTGGAGAGACGAGAGTACCCACGCCCCCAACGGCGGGCCGCCGCCCTGCCGGGGGCGATTTGAGAGACGAGAACAACGGGGCCAGTGCTCCCGGCCCCGCCGATCATGCCTGTTCGGTTCTCCCTCTTGCCCTGCGGGGCCAGGGACGCCCACACCCCTGGCCCCACCCTCTCCTCCCTGACGTCTCCTGCGCGAGCGGCACGAATTTTTCACATCGCCTGCCTCCACACGGCGAATCCGCCCTTGCACGGCCCGGTGAGTCGGCAGTCCCGGCCCGATACGCGACAGGCGGTGCGCGTCCGCCGCTTCCCGGTTCCGCCCCGGCGGAACAGGCGAGACGACGCAGGACAGGCCCGGTGCCCCGTGCACCGGGCCTGTTGCCTTTTCAGCGCCCCGGCTACGGGTACGGGCACGGCGCGCGTCCGGCGCACGTTCAACGCACGTCCGGCGAACGTCAGGGGGGCGGACGGCAGGGCATTCGCCCCTGCCGCACCCATCGTCAGGACGGAAACGGGGCGGACACACATGTGCCCGCCCCGTGGTGCGTTTGCGAATGTGGCGCGCGGCGGCGGTCAGCGTTTGCCGCCGTCCATCTGCTGGATGATCGACCGCAGCCGCTGGGCCATCTGCGCCAGGGCGCGCACGGCCTCGCTGGCCGCCTCCATGCCCCGTGCCGATTCGGTGGCCACGTCGTTGACCTCGGTGACGGCCCGGCTGATCTGGTCCGACGCCGCCGACTGTTCTTCGCTGGCGGCGGCGATGGACTGCACCTGCCCGGCGGTGTTGTCCGCGAACTGCACGATGCGCCGCAGCGCACCGCCGGATTCGTCGGCAAGGCCGGTGGCGTCGGCCACGGCCTGGGTGGCCGTGTCCATGTTGTTCACGTTGCGCTGGGCCGCCGTCTGGATGGCCGAGATGCGCGTTTCCACTTCCTTGGTGGCGTTGGTGGTCTTTTCGGCCAGCTTGCGCACCTCGTCCGCCACAACGGCAAAGCCGCGCCCGGCATCGCCGGCGCGGGCCGCCTCGATGGCGGCGTTCAGCGCCAGCAGGTTGGTCTGGTCGGCTATTTCGTTGATGACGTTGATGACCTCGCCGATGGATTCGGCGTCGCGCCCCAGCGACTGCATGTCGGTGCGCAGGCGGGTGGCGATTTCATGCACGCGCGAGATGGACCGTCCGGCGTTTTCCACCACCTGCGCGCCCTTCTGGGCTTCTTCGCGGGTGGACCTGGAGGCGTCGGCGGCCAGGGTGGCGTTGCGGGCGATCTCCATGACCGTGGCGTTCATCTGGTCCATGGCGGTGGCCGTTTCGGCCATGCGGGCGCGCTGCACCTCGGCCCCGACGGACACCTGGTGGGTCTGGGCTGCCAGTTCCTGCGAGGCGTCGGTAAGGTCGCCCGCGATGGCGGCGGCCTCCGCGGCCACGCGGCGCATGGTTTCCACCAGTGCGTTCACTTCCTGCTCGCGCGTGGTGGCCGCCTGCATGGCGGCGCTGGCCTGTTCCGCCTGATGGCGGGCCTCGTCGCCCTTGGCGGAGCAGTCGTGCAGGGTTTCCTTCAATCTATCGACCATGGCCGTCAGGTCGTCGCGCAGCAGGCCGAACTCGCCCACCATGCTGCCGCTGGCCGTGGCATCCAGCCTGCCTGACGCCACCTCGCGCGAGAAGGCCTGCAACGCGGCCAGCGACCGGGTGATGCCGGAAATCACGGCCAGCACGAACAGGGTGATCAGCACGCCCATGCCCGCCTCGATGACCGTGTTCACCGTCGTGACCAGGTCCGAGATTTCATCGGCCTTGTCTTCATAGGCCTTGCGGATGTCGGCCAGCGCCGGTTCCACGGCGCGGCCCGCCTGGATCATGGCGTCGGTTTCGGCCACCGTGCGGAACACCTCGTCCAGCGAGGCATTGTAGCGGGCCAGGGTGGATCGGCCCTTGTCGCACATGGCGGCGTTGCCGGGGTCCGCCGCCGCGATGCGTTGCAGCAGCGAGTCCACGGTGCCGATGTGCTTGCGGGTCTTGTCGGCCCACTGCTGTTCCTTGCGCATGAGGAAGTTCTTTTCCTGGCGGCGGGCCTGCAATAGCTCCGTGTTGGCGTCCACGGCCAGGGCGCGCAGTTCCAGGGCCCGGTCGACCTTGGCGGAACCCACCCAACTGGCGGTCACGATGGCGGCCAGGGCCACGAGAACGGAAACGAGCAGCAGGTACAGTCTGGTCTTGATCCCCATGAAGATGCTCCCCTTTGGGAAACGACGGCGGCGGCGACACGGTCCACTGTGGTGTGCGCTCGCTGCATCGGTTCAGGTTCAAGGGATCAGCAAGCTTCGTTCCATAATTCACATGACTTGGTTCGCTTGTTATTTCGGCATATTGGTTGTCTTGTGCAAGGTCTTGCTTGCTCCGTGTCGGGGAATGGGATAGCGCTGTGAAAAGTTTTGCAACATTTTGCATCGGGCGCGCTGTGCACCGTTGCACAATGCAGCGAACGCATGGCGAGCGGGCAAGGTGAGCCGGAAAGTGAACCGGGTAAGCGGGCTGGCCACGCGCATGCCGGACATGGCGGGCAGGGGAGAGGGAATGGCCGAAGGGACGACACGGGATATGGCCGCGACGTTGGAGCCGCTGCTGCAAGGGCTGTTCGAGCAGCCGGTGGCGGCGCGTACCCTGCTGGACCGCATTCCCCTGCCGTTGGCGCTGGTTTCCGCCGAGCGGCGGGTGGTGTTCCTGAACCAGGCGGCCTGCGCCCTGACGGCCATGCCGCGCGAGCGGACCCAAAACCTGCCGTGCCGTTACGTGTTCCGATGCAGCCTGTGCACCGGGGGCTGCCCGCTGGACGTGGTGGACAAGTCGCCCACGGCTGCCGTGGCCCCGGTGGCGCGCGAGGCGGACATCGTCAACGCCGACCGGGCGCGCATTCCCGTGCGGGTGACGTGCGGCGCGCTGACCGCCCCCGATGGCCGCAGGGTGGGCTACTTCGAAACGCTGGAGGACCTGCGCCTGTTCCGCCCGGCGGAGGCCCGGCCCGAGTGGCCGCAGGGCTTCGGCGACATGCTGGGGCACAGCCCGGAGATGGAGCGGGTGTTCCGGCTGCTGCCGGGTATCGCCCAGACGGATTCCTCCGTGCTGGTCACCGGAGAAACGGGCACCGGCAAGGATCTGCTGGCCGAGGCGCTGCACAATGCCTCCAACCGGGCCAAGGGGCCGTTCGTCAAGGTGAACTGCGGCGCCCTGCCGGAAAGCCTGCTGGAATCGGAGCTGTTCGGCCACCAGAAGGGCGCCTTTACCGGAGCCTCGGAAAACAAGCCGGGCCGCTTCCGGCTGGCCCACAACGGCACGCTGTTCCTCACGGAAGTGGGCGACTTGCCCCTGCCGTTGCAGGTCAAGCTGCTGACCTTCCTGGACGACAAGATCATCCATCCGCTGGGTTCCACGCGCGGAGTGCACGTGGACGTGCGCATCATGGCCGCCACCCACCGCGACCTGCGGCGCATGGTGCGCGAGGGGCGCTTTCGCGAGGACCTGCTGTACCGCCTGAACGTGGTGCGTTTTCACCTGCCGCCCCTGCGCGAGCGCGGCGACGACATTGCCCTGTTTCTGGCGCACTACCTCAAAGTGTATGCGGGCATGTTCGGCAAGCGGCTGGCCGGGTTCACCCCGGCGGCGGAGCGGGTGCTGCTGCAACACGCCTACCCCGGCAACGTGCGGGAATTGCGCAACATCGTGGAGTACTGCGTCAACGTGTGCCAGGACACCCACGTGGACCTGCCCCATCTGCCCCGCTATCTGCTGGAGGAAAGCGGCGAGCAGGATGCGTCCGATGAGGGCGGCGCCCGCGTTGGCCCGGGGGCGGGACAGGGGATGCGTGGGGAAGGCGCGCAGGCCCCGCGTGGCGGCGTCCCCGGAAGGGCGGACGGCCCTGATCCGGCGGGCACGGAATGGGCTGCAACCGGTATGGCCGTGGCGGGTTCCGGTGCTGCGGGCAAGGGGTATTCTGATCAGGGCGTACCCCCCGTCGGCGCTCCCCGTGGCGATGCCACATGGGCCGAGGCGGAGCGCCGCCTGATCATGGAGGCGCTGGTGCACGCACGCGGGCGGCGCGCTGCGGCCGCAACGGCGCTGGGCTGGGCGCGAACCACATTGTGGCGCAAGATGCGCCAGTACGGGTTGGATCAATGAGCGGCAACGACAACGGCATGGTGCCGTCCAGAACGGCAAGGCAAGGGGGGAGCGTGCGCGGCAACGTGCTGGTGGCCCTGCACCGCGACGCGGTGGCTCCCCGTTTCGACCGCGCCTCCGAGGCCTGGTTGGGTCGCATCGACAGCGAGGGCGGACTGGCGCGCTCGCGCACCATGGTGCTGGCCAACGCGTCTGCCGAGGAGTTGTGCCGGATCATCCTGACGGAGAATGTCACCATCGTGGTCTGTTGCGGCATAGAACAGGAATTCTACGACTACCTCACCTGGAAGCGCATCACCGTGCTGGATGGCGTGGTGGGTGGGCGTGATGCGGTCATCGGGGCGCTGCTGGCCGGTACCCTGAAGGCCAATGCCGTGCTGGGCGGGGTGTAGCGGCCTGCCGCCCGGCAACCACCACCGACGGCGGGGCCGGACGTTCACCTTTTTCCGCTCTTTCGCTGCCCGCCTGTCTGTCCCGCTCCTTCCCCCTTCCTCCCTTCCATCCTTTGCCAGCATGCATGACCGGTGTCCGGGGCCGTCGATTCGTGGGCGCCATGCCGTTCCGACCGTGGCGGGCGTCCTTGTTCGTTTTCGGTTCCTTCGCTGCGGCCCGTGCCGTGTGCTGCAAAATGTTTCATTCTGATGCAGCGAGTGCGCGCTGCCACGTTCCATGCTCGCCTTTGAGCTAGGGCTTTGGTTGCGCCTGTTCGTCAACATGCCGAACCCATGAGGAAAATGATGCTGGAATGGACATTGCTATGAATTTCACGATGTGTCTACGCCAGTGCGGGTGAGTACTATCTTCCTCTGCCCCTCTCCGCCCGGTTCGGCCAGTGTCCGGTCTGAACTGTGCTGAAGGGGCGCCCGGACCCGTGCTCCCGGGCGGGACACCTCGGCGCGGCAACAATCAACGTATCAACCGGTTAGCGAGACAAGGGCCGGTGCATCATGTGGATGACCTCGGTGCTGGTGTTCGATACCGATACGTCCTTTGCCCGGCACGTGGCCGAACTGCTGGGCGGCGGCGGCAGCGCCTGCGTGGTGGCGGCAGAGCCGGACGATGCCCGTCGCCTGCTGGCCACCGGCGGCTTCAGCGTTTTTCTGTTCGGCTGTGCCGAAGGCCCCCCCTGCCCCCTGGGGCTGCTGGATTCGGCGCGGCGGCTGGCCCCGCACATGGGGGTGATCCTGATGGTCCGCCCCGACCAGGTGCGGCTGTCCATCCAGTGCATGAAGCGCGGCATCGACGATGACATCCTGATTCCCTTCGACATGGATTCCATGTTGCGCAAGGTGGCCTCGGTGGCGCAGCGCCGTCGTCTGGCCCCCCCTTCACTGTCGGGGGCGGGGCACGACGCGCCCGGTTCGCGCGATGTGTCCTGACAGTGCGGTGCGCGTTGGCCATGCCGTTCGGCAAGGTGAAGGGGGGGCAGGGCGTACTGGTGCGGTGCTACCATGGCCGGATGCGGTCGCACCGGCATGTTGTGGTGCGTTGTCCGGATGCCGGTGCGTTGCCACAGGGATGTCACTGCGGCGTATAAGGGTATAGGCTCGCAAATGGCGACGGGCCAGCCTGTTCTCTTGCATTTGCTTGCGTCTGCGAACCCTGCGGGGTAGGGTATGGCGCCCCGCATCGTCGTGCAGCACAGGAGAATGCAACGAAATATGAACCCTCGTGTACTTGCGGACCTTAGGAAATTTCTGAAAGTTGCCGATCATACTCCCGGTCGGTTGCGGCTCAAGGTGGATCTTGCCGTGCTGCGGCACCCGGCCGCCGTGCAGTTGCGCGCCCTGACGCCGGAAACCTGGCCTGGGCTGCGCGGGACACGGTTTGACGTGTTCACCTCCACGCTCACGCTGGACTACGATCCTGCGGTGCTGCCGGGGGAACTGTTCGACGATCTGCTGGCGGCGCCCGACGATGAGCGGGCCGTGCAACTTGCGGTCAGGCTGTGCGGCACCACGCCAGCCTGACGGCAACGGTGATAATCATGTCGCGCATGCGGGGGCATGACTAGGCTTGTCAGGTAGCATGGTGCCGCCTGGGCAGAACGGGGTTGGGTTGGACAAGGGGCCGGATGGGGCATCGCCGCGTTCGAAAGCGTTTGTCCGAAGCATTTGCCTGAAGGGCTTGCCTTGCGCGTTTGTCGAAGGCGTTTGTCGGATAGGCCCCTGTGGCAGCGTCCGCCGAAACGTTCGGCCCGCGTGTCTGGCAGGCGAGCATGGCGGACGCATTCGGCCAGTCGTGTGCGGGGGGTGGGCCGGCCTGGCGACACACGGGATGGTGGTGTGGCCAACCCGCGCTGTCGTGACGTCAACGTTCCGGACGGGAGAAACACATGACGCTCGCCAAAAAGCTGATTCTGGGTTTCGGCCTTGTGCTCGTACTGCTGGTTGCCATGGGGGGCATTTCCTACAAGGCCCTGTCGGATGCCACGTTCGGCTTTACGGACTACCGGCGCACGGCGCGCGGCTCGCTCCTGAGCGGGGGCATCATGTCGAGCATGCTCCAGATGCGCCTGGGCGTGTTCAGCTACATGATTTCCTCGTCAGAGGCGGCGTTGCGCTCCTATGAAGACGCCCGCGCGGAACTGGCCAAGGGCCTGGACGAGGCGGACAAGTCCATCAAGAACCCCGATAGCCGCAAGCATCTGGCCACGGTGATCGAAGCCTTTGCCCAGTACACGGACGGGGTGGTCGAACTGCGCAAGCACGACCAGATGCGTCAGGCCGAAATCAACACACTGAACGGCATGGGGGCGCAACGCGTGCAGGCTCTCGCCCAGTTGGCGGAAGCGGCCCAGCGTGAAGGCGATGTGGTGGGCGCCGCCCGGGCGGAGGCCGTCCTTCGTGCCATGCTGGAACTGCGCGTGGCCGTGGTCAAGATGATGGCCGATACCGACGTGAAATGGCTGGAACAGGCCAAGCAGGACGCGGTACTGGTGAGCGAGGCCTTCAACCGGCTGGTGGCGGATGTGCGCAACCCCGCGCTGCGTGACCGCGCGCGGGAGTTGTACCAGCAGCGCACCGACTATTTTTCCGCATTCGAGCGCATGTCCGCCGCGGCCCTGAAGCGCGACGATCTGTTCCACAACCGTCTGTCCAAGCTCGGCCCGGTCATAGCTCAGGCCTGCGACGCCATCCAGAACAGTTACGAGACAGAACAGGGCGAGATCGGGCCCCGCGTGCAGGCATCCAACGAGCAGGCCCAACTGCTGACCGGCGCCATTGCCCTGGTGGCGGTGGCGGCGGGCGTGGTCATTGCATGGCTGCTGATCCGCGTGGTCATGGCCCAGTTGGGGGCGGACCCAGCCGCACTGGCCGCCATCACCCGGCGCATCGCCGCGGGCGACCTGGACGTGTCGTTCAACGCGGGCAGCGGCAGGCTGCGCGGCGTGTACGCCGACATGAAGGACATGGTGGACGGCCTTGTCTCGGTGATCACCGAGGTGCGCTCCGGTGCCGAAAACGTGGCCTCCGGCAGCGAGGAACTTTCCGCCTCGGCCGAAACCCTGTCCCAGGGGGCCACCGAGCAGGCCGCCGCCATTGAAGAAATATCTTCGTCCATGGAAGAAATGGCGGCCAACATCCGCCAGAACATGGAAAACGCCCGCCAGACGGAAACCATCGCCATGCAGGCCGCCACCGACGCGGAAGGCGGCGGCAAGGCCGTGGGCGATACCGTGGGCGCCATGCGCGAGATCGCGGCCAAGATTTCCATCATCGAGGAAATCGCCCGCCAGACCAACCTGCTGGCCCTGAATGCGGCGATCGAGGCTGCCCGCGCCGGTGAACACGGCAAGGGGTTTGCCGTGGTGGCGGCGGAAGTGCGCAAGCTGGCGGAACGCAGCGGACAGGCCGCCGCCGAGATCAGCGAACTGTCGTCCTCCAGCGTGGCCGTGGCCGAGCACGCGGGTGATATGCTGACCAAGATGGTGCCGGGCATCCGCCGCACCGCGGAACTGGTGCAGGAGATCGCCGCTGCCAGCAACGAACAGAACGTCGGCGCGGAACAGGTCAACAAGGCCATTGCCCAACTCGATCAGGTCATCCAGCAGAATGCCTCCGCCTCGGAAGAAATGGCGTCCACGTCCGAAGAACTGTCCAGCCAGGCCGAACAGTTGCAGGCCACCGTCTCGCGCTTCCGCGTGGCGGCGCTGGACGACGGCCTGGGGCGCGCACCGCGTCGGGCGCAGCCCAAGGCGGCCCCTCGCGCCATTGC
>NZ_VSMK01000029.1 GCF_011682075.1 Nitratidesulfovibrio liaohensis | reverse complement strand
GCGGCGGCCATCAGCAGGGCGCAGGGGCACCCGGCGATGAGCACGGCCACGGCGCGCGACGACTGGCCGGAAACGGCCCAGGCCACGGCGGCGCAGGCCAGCACCACCGGGGTGAACCACTGGGCGTAGTTGTCCACCAGACGGGCGGCCTTGGGATTGTGGGCTTCCGCTTCTTCGACCAGACGCACCACCTTGCCGATGGTGGTGTCTTCGCCCACGCGCTGCGCTTCCACCACGATGACGCCGTTGTAGTTCATGGTGCCCGCAAGCACCTTGTCACCCGTGGTGCACGAGCGGGGCAGCGGTTCGCCGGTGATGGACGATTCGTCCACGGCGGTGATGCCGGACAGGATTACCGCGTCCACGGGAATGCGCTCGCCGGGGCGTACCCGCAACTGCTGGCCCACGCGTACCTCGGCGGCGGGCACGGTGCGTTCGCTGCCGTCCGGCGCCATGATGGTGGCGGTGTCCGGCGTGACGGCGGCCAGAGCCTTGATGGAGCGCCGGGCCGCATCGCTCAGGAAGCCCTCCACCAGCGAGCCCGCCTTCATGATGCAGGCCACGATGGCGGCGGACAGGTATTCGCCCTGCATCACCGAGGCGACGAGGGCGATGGAAACCAACTCGTCCACGTTGACCTGTTTTTCCAGCAGGCCTTCCACCGCGCCCTTGACGATGGGCAGGCCGTTGATGGCGGCCCCGGTCAGGGCCAGGGCGGCGGCCAGCCATGCGGACGCGCCGGAAAGCGACGCTATCCACGAGACGGCGGCCAGCACGCCTCCCAGCAGGCAGAGCAGGGTTTCGCGCGAGGAAATGAGTTCACGATAGGAGCCGGGGCAGGCGAAGCGTCCGATCACGGGGTGTGCCTCCAGAATGTTTGACGGTCAAACTTCTCTATGTCCAAGATAGTTTGACCGTCAAGGTATTTCCGGGGCATGCGCAACATGCCAGAACGGCAGATGAAAGCAGGGTGTAGGAGACGTGGCGGTGGCGAGGCAGTGGCAGGAAGGTGGAATTGGGGGGGGCGGCGGCATGACCCGCCGATGCGGCAGGACCGCCTTGCCGTCCCCCTGGAGCTACCCCAGCGCCACGTCCAGGGTCATCATCAGGGTAAACCCGGCAATGACCCCCATGGTGGCAAGGTCGCCGTAGCCCGAGCCCTGCGATTCGGGGATCACTTCCTCCACCACCACGAAGATCATGGCCCCGGCGGCAAAGGCCAGCGCATACGGCAGCAGCGGCTGCGCCCAGATTACCGCAGCGGCGCCGATGACGGCGGCGATGGGTTCCACCATGCCCGAGGCCTGCCCGAACATGAACGCCTTCATGCGCGAAAAGCCCTCGCGCCGCAGCGGTACGGACACCGCCGTGCCCTCCGGAAAATTCTGGATGCCGATGCCCAGCGCAAGGGCCATGGCCCCGGCCAGTGATGCCGAGGGCAGGTCCGCGGCCACGGCGCCGAAGGCCACGCCCACGGCCAGCCCTTCCGGAATGTTGTGCAGGGTGATGGCCGTCACCAGCAGGGTGGAGCGTTGCCACGTGCTGGGCAGCCCTTCGGCGTGCTCGATGGGGTTGTGCAGGTGCAGGTGGGGCAGCAGCATGTCCACCAGCCGCAGGAACAGCGCGCCCAGCACGAAGCCGATCGCGGCGGGCACGAACGACCAGCGGCCCAGGTGCTCGGACATTTCCAGGGCCGGGGCCAGCAGCGACCAGAAGCTGGCGGCGATCATCACCCCGGCGGCAAAGCCCAGCATGACGTCCAGCGCCTTGCGCGAGAAACTTTTGGTCAGAAACACCAGGGCCGCGCCCAGCGCGGTGACGCCCCAGGTGAACAACCCGGCGAGAAAGGCCTGGAGGACGGGGGAAAGCTCGGTGAAGGCGGTGTACATGTCCGGTCTCCGGATGGGGTGAGGGAAGTCGGCCGGAAGGCTTCAATACCCCTGAGTATACCCGGAAATGGCGCGCCGTCCACTGCGTGCGCGGGGGAACGCGCAGCGATGAAGGATGCGGTGCGACTGGCAAGGCGGGGTTGCCCCTGCCTGGTCCTTGTGCGGCCCAGTCCCGTGCCGCCTATCCCTGCCGGGAATAGCGCAGCTTCAGCCAGATCACGGCCAGGATCAGCGCAAGGCCCACGGCGTTGGCGGCCATGACCGGCCACGAGCCGATGCCGATGCCATAGACCAGCCACAACGAAACGCCCACGGCCAGCAGCCGGAAGGTGGGCAGCGAGATGTCGTCGGCAGAGCGGGTGCGGGCAATGCGCACCACCTGCGGCAGGTAGGCCAGCGAGGTCAGCAGGCCCGCCGCGTAGCCGATGATCTCGAACAGGGTGGACAGTGCGGCGGAGTCGGCGGTGGGTGCGGGCATGGGGCCTCCGGGGTGGGGGCGGTGCAAAAGGGTGTGCCGCGGGCTACGGCGCGGCGGGGCCGGTGTCCGCGCCGAGGTGGTGGTCCTCGTTCCCGGCCATGCGGGCGGCAAGGCCCTTCACGTCTTCGGCCAATTGGCGCAGGGCGTAGTAGAAGGCATAGAACTGGGTCAGCATGGCCAGATCGAAGCGTTTGGTTGCTCCGGCTTCGCGCAGGGCAAGCAGGCGTTCGTCCGCGCGGGCCATGGCCGCGCCCAGCAGGGCGGCGGGCGACGCGGAAGGCTCGGGGGCGGCTTCTTGTCCGCTTTCCGGCTGCAACCCCAGGGCGGACCGCAACCCGGCCAGCGTGCCGGTGGGGCGCGATCCGGTGACGCCCGTTGTCGTGGCGGCCATGTGCCGCAGGGTGCAGGCCACGGTTTCCGCCAGGTCGCGCATTTCCGGCGCCATGATGATGTCATGCCCGTCTGGCGTGCAGGCGTTCAGGCTGCGCAGCATGGTTCGCAAATGGTCCGTGGTGCGCTCCACCGTCGTCGACAGGGTGTCCAGCGGTTGGTTGTCGTAGAAGTAGATCAGCGATTCGTGGCGACGCACCTTGGACAAGCGCTCGCGGTTGCGCGGGATGGCGCGCGCCAGAGGGTCCAGCAGGTCGGCGGGTGCGTGGGTCTGGCGGGCCAGGAAGTTGTCCACAAGGGTGCTCAGGTGGTCGGCGCAGTTTTCCGCCTGCGAGGCCAGGTCGCGGCGCAGGCCCACCGCCGCGCGCACCGGCCACAGCGTGACCGTGACCACGAAGGCGCAGCCCACGCCCACGGCGATTTCCAGCACCCGGAACAGCCCCACGTCGATGCGTTCCGCATGGCCCGCGCTGGCCAGGATGACGATGCTCACGGTGATGGCCGCCATGCGGTAGCGCGGATCCCACCGGGTGAGAAAGGCGCACAGCCCGGTGGTCACGAACAGGGCCACACCGTTCCATATGGGTGTGTCCGGAAAGGTCATGATGGCCATGACGCCCATCACGGCGCCCATGACCGTGCCGATGAAGCGGTACAGGCACATCTCTATGGCCTCGGCCACGTTCATCTGCATGGCGATGACGGCGGAAATGACGGCCCAGTATCCGTATTCGATGTGCAGCACGTCGGCCAGCACCAGGGCGAGCACGGCGGCAATGCCGGTCTTCACGCCGTGGCGGATGTGGGCGGGGGAAATGTCGGCAAGGGTGGGGCGACGCATGGCGGTCTCGGTCGCGAGGTGTACGGCGGTTGAGGGTGCGCGGGGTGAGGCGGTGCGGTGGCGGGTGCGGGTGTGTTCCCGCGGCCACGCCGGTTTTGACCGGTTTCGACCGGTCTAGACCGGTTCTGGCCGGTCCCGATCAGTTCCGGAGGGCACCACATACGCCGCGGCCGTACGGCTGGCAAGCGTTGTGGATGCATGCTGCGCGGCAAAAGCGACAGCAGGCGGCGAACAGCGCGAGGCGGCGCGGCGGCGGGACTGAGCGTGGGATGGTGAGAGGGGGGTGCATCACCAATGGCCGCACCCCCGCGTGCCGGGTGCGGCTATGCGGATTCGACGCGGGTGTGCGCGGCCACGTAACGGCCCACGCCGTACAGGTACAGGAAGTAGGCCAGCCCGAAGGTGACGATGGACAACAACAGCCAGATCAGCGCGTGGCCCACCTGTGCGGCAAGGTCCAGGTCGCAGACCAGCCGTTGGCGCGGTGCGCCCTCGTGTTCCACGTACGTGCGGTTGATGATGAACTTGGCCAGGGCATACGGGTAGAAGAACACGCCGATGCCCAGTGTGCACAGGGTGATCAGGAACCACAGCACGGCATGGCCGAAGCATTCGATCATGGTGACGTCGGTGCGGAAGGTGCCGGTGGTGAAGGGTGACATGGGGTCTCCGGTTGGGGGGAAGGGAAGGGGGAGGGGAAGGCGCACGGTGCGCAGAAAAAGGAATACCAAGAATGGATGCACCATAGCATGGTTGCGCGTGTGAAGGTCAAGCGGTGTGTGGGGGGGATAGTCGCGAGGTGGGGTGGGGACGGGGAGAGGGAAGGGAGAGGGAAGGGAGAGGGTTGAGCATTGTTGGGTGCGGCTTCTACGCAGGCACGACAACCCTGTTGAATGCGCTCGATTTCGTTATGTCTCCGACGGGCAGGGGGTGTTGTAACGAACACCCCCTGCACCCCCGCGTTCCAGGGGGGCTTCGCCTCCCCTGGACCCCCGGCGTATCCTGCACCGCATTCCTTCGTCGGGCAGCTTCCCTGCGGCGCTGGGCGCCTTCGGGCGATCTGCCCGACGGAATGCGATGTGCGCGTTGCTCTCGGTGGCATGGGTAAGGTCTGGGTGGTGCGTACAAGGGGTGTCTTGCGCGGCGTCCCTGCGTGCAGTCAGTGTGCATGCAGGGTGTTGGGGGCTGTTTTGCTCAACGGGCACGGGACGTGCGTAGAAGCGTATGCCGTCGGGCTTTGCCGACGGCATATGCGTCGCAACGGGGGCGAAGGTAAAGGCACTTTGGTGGGATAAAGACGGCGAGAGACAGGCGCACATCGCATTCCTGCCGCCAGATCGCCCGGAGGCGCCCAGCGCCGCAGGGAAGCTGGCGGCGAAAGGAATGCGGTGCAGGATGACGCGGGGTTCCAAGGGGCGGAGCCCCTGGAGCGTGGGGATGCAAGGGGCCATCGCTAAATGGCCCCTTGCCCGCCGGAGGCATGACGAAATCGAGCGCATTCAACAGGGCTTTCGTGCCTGCGTAGAAGCCGCACCCAGCAGCGCATGACATCTTTCTGCCTCCCGCCGGAGGCATAACGAAATCGAGCGGATTCAACAGGGCTGTCGTGCCTGCGTAGAAGCCGCACCCAGCAGCGCATGACATCTTTCTGCCTCCCGCCGGAGGCATAACGAAATCGAGCGGATTCAACAGGGCTGTCGTGCCTGCGTAGAAGCCGCACCCAACAGCGCATGACATCTTTCTGCCTCCCGTCGGAGACATAACGAAATCGAGCGGATTCAACAGGGCTGTCGTGCCTGCGTAGAAGCCGCACCCAACAGCGCATGACATCTTTCTGCCTCCCGCCGGAGGCATAACGAAATCGGGGGGGCAACAGGGCTGGCGTGTGTTCGTAGAAGCCGCACACATCAGGGCACAACCCCTGCTTCCGCCTTTATTATTGCCGCTGGGGCTACCGCCTCAAGAACGATGGCAGCGCAAAATACACCCCTGCCACGGCGTCAAACATCCCGCCCGGCAGGAACGTGGCCAGCCGGAACAGCCGGAACTTCAGCGAGGATGCGGCATACGGGGCAATGGCCTCCCGCGCGGCAGCGCCCTTGCCCTCGCGCCACAGGGCCACCCCGCGCTGGAACGCCGCGCGGCGGCGCAGCAGCGCCACAAGGTCTGCGTAGTCACGCTCGTAGTCGCGGTACATGCGGATGTGCTTGGCAAGGATGGCTTCCGTCTCATCCGCGAACTGGGCGAACTTGCGGAAGGTGGTGCTGCCGCCGTGCACCCGCCAGCGGGCCAGCGGGGCATCCACGTGGTCCAGCTCCCAGTCCCAGGCGATGCGGTAGAACACGTCCGCCTCTTCGCACACGTTCAGCGATTCGTCGAACCAGTGTCCGCCCATGCCCGGCGCGTCCAGCGCGCTGCGACGGATCACGGCGGAGGACATGGAAATCCACTGGGTGGTCATCAACTCGCGGAACACCTTGCCGCGCGCGGGCGGCGCGGCTTGGAACTGGCGGCTCAGTTCCTTGTCGCCGCTGAACATCACCGTGTCGCAACTCACCAGTCCCACGGCGGGGTTGGCGCGGAACAGCGCCACCTGCCGGGCCAGTTTTTCCGGATGCCACAGGTCGTCGCAGTCCAGAAAGGCGATGAATTCCCCTCGCGCCCGGGCAATGGCCAGGTTGCGCGCCGCGCCCAGCGGCACGGTGCGCTCGGCGCGGAAGTACCGCACCTTGTCACCGCAGCTCTGGGCGATGTCCGCGCTGCAATCGGTGGAACCGTTGTCCCAGAATACGATTTCCCAGTCGTCAAGGGTCTGGGCGAACACGCTGTCGATGGCGGCGCGCAGGTGCTCGCCGCAGTTCAGGCAGTTCATGATCACGCTGACGGCAGGGGCGGAGTGGGCGGCGGTGTCGGTCATGGCAGTTTGTTTCTCGGGGAAGGAACCGGGGGAAGGGACCTTTTGACGCGTTGCGGTCCTCATCCGTAATGCTCGAAGACTCGCATAACGGCTGAGGCAAAGGTCCTTCCCTCGGACCCCCATCCCCCAAAACTTTTCATTGGGGGGATGTGGTGGCGAACAGTTTCTTTGCCGTGGCAATCCGTATGCAGGGTTCGCGTGGACGGCAGAAAACGGCAACCTAGCGCAATGCCTCCAGCAAGGCATCGCACACCAGATCCACGTCGGCGTCGCTCATGCCGGGGTGCAGGGGCAGGGTGGTCAGCTGACGGCCCAGCATTTCGGTGACGGGCAGGGATTGCGCGCCGCCGCCGTAGTAGGTCAGCAGGTGGTTGGGCTTGTAATGCATGCCGGTGGGAATGCCCTTGGCCTGCAATGCGTCCACCACATGGTTCTTCCTGTCGTCCAGGATGCGCACCGGAAAGATGTGCGGCACCACCACGTCGCGGGGGTCCGTGGTCAGCAGGGCCAGATGCGGCGCACCGGCAAGCCGCTGACGGTAGCGCGCGGTCAGGCGCATGCGCGCCGGGGCGAATTCGCCGGGCAGGCGGGCCAACTGCACGCGGCCAATGGCGGCCATGATGTTGCTCATGTGGTAGCGCCAGCCTTGCCGGGTGACGTCGAAATCCCAGCTGCGCTGACCGGAGAAGCGCTTTTCCGTGTCGTTGGCCACGGACAGCAGGCGCGCGTCGCGGCACAGCTGGGCCACGGTCTGGTCGGCGGTGACGATGCACCCGCCCTCGCCGCTGGTGATGTTCTTGATGCCGTCGAAGCTGAAGCAGGCGATGTCACCGAAGGTGCCGATCATGCGGCCATCGTGCAGGCAGCCGAAGGCGTGGGCCGCATCCTCGATGACGCGCAGGCCGTGCTTCTGGGCAAAGGCGTACACCGCGTCCAGCCCGGCGGGGTTGCTGGCGTAATGCACCGGCATGATGGCGGCGGTGCGCTCGGTCAGGCGGCGCTCGGCGTCGGCAAGGTCGATGGTGCAGGTTTCCGGCAGGGCCTCGCAGGCCACGGGCACGGCCCCGGCCCCGCTGATGGCCTGAAACGAGGCCACGAAGGTCAGCGACTGCACCAGCACTTCCGCGCCCGGCTGCACGGCGGCCTGCACGGCCAGGTGCAGGGCGGCGGTGCCGGTGTTGGCGGTGACCACGTTCTGCGCGGGCACGCCGAGGTAGGCGGCGATGTCTTCTTCGAAGCGCTTCACTTCGTTGCCCATGCCGAGGTAGCCGTCCTCGAGGATGACGCGGCTGACGGCGTCGGCTTCGGCCTGGCCCACGATGGACCGGGAAAGACGCAAGGCGGGGGTGGTCATGGCGTGTCGCTCTGGTGTTGGCGCGGGCGCGGGAGCGCCGCGACGGAAGTTGTGGACGGGAAATTCGGGGTAGGCCCCGTGGCAGCCGTGCGGGCCGACACGGGGCCACCATGAAATCGGATTGGTGCGTGTTGGGCAGCGCGGGCGGGGGACTTGCGGCCCTGCCGTCCGCCGCCTACCAGCGGTACGGAATGTCCGGCGTATCCCTGGGCGCGCGTTCGCTTTCCGTGGGGTCGTGCGGAATGTCCGCGCAGTTGCAGATCAGCGCGGGTGTTTCGCCCACCGCCGTGAACCCGTACCACACCAGCGGCGGAATGCGCAGCAGCCGGTAGTTGTCGGGCCTGCCCAGCAGGAATTCTTCCGTCACGCCGAAGGTGGGCGAGCCGGGGCGGCTGTCGTGGATGACCACCTTCATCCGCCCCACGGGCACGGCAAAGTGCTGCGTCTGGCGGGTGTGGCGCTTCCACGCCTTCACCCCGCCGGGTTCCACTTCCGAGAAGTACAGTTCGCCGAAACTCGTGAACATGGGCGAATCGGGCCGCAGCATTTGCAGCACCGGGCCGCCCTCTGTCGGGATGACGCGCAGGTCCTGCGTCACCACCCCGTCGATGGTCGTGGCGTTCACGGCAGCATCCTTTGCGCGGCGGGCTAGTTCGCCCAGGCAAGGCCCTTGGCGGCGGCCTTGTCGGAGTATTCCGCGATCTGGTTCATGGTGAAGGCGTACATGTCCGGACGGGCGGCACCCTGCGGCGCGTAGAACGCGCGGTACCATTCCGCCGTGAAGCGGATGGTTTCGGCAAAGTTCAGCGTGGCCTGCCAGCCAAGGTACGCCAGCGACTTGTCGCAGCACAGCTTGAGCAGGGTGCATTCCTTCATGCCCGCCTGCCCGGCGCGGTCCATTTCGCTGGCGAATCCGGGCCAGTACGGGGCCAGGGCGTCCACCACCTCGGCCACGTTGTTGTTCACGTCCGCCGCCGGGCCGAAGTTGTAGGCCTCGCCCGACAGGGGGAACGGCCCCTGCTCGTTCAGCAGCAGCTTTGCGCCCAGCCACAGATAGCCGGAAAGGGGTTCCAGCACGTGCTGCCAGGGGCGCGTGGCCCACGGGCTGCGAATCTGCACGGCCTTGCCCTCGGCCCACGCCCGCGCGCAGTCGGGCACGATGCGGTCCGCCGCCCAGTCGCCGCCGCCGATGACG
>NZ_VSMK01000028.1 GCF_011682075.1 Nitratidesulfovibrio liaohensis | reverse complement strand
CAGGCCGGGGCCGGCTGCCAGCGCGCCCGCCAGGGCCACCAGCAGGCCCGCGCCGCGCACGAAGTCGAGGTGGAACGGAAAGAACCCGCTGACCAGCGGCACGAACAGCACGCCGCCGCCCACGCCCGCAAGCACGGCGATGATGCCGAGAACGAAACAGAAGAACAGCAGCGCCGTGGGCCAGAACCACCACGGATGGCCGTCCGCCGGCATGGCTGCGGCGACGGTGGAGGCGACGTCGCCCCCAGATGCCAGCGCGGGAAGGGCCCAGCACAGCACGAGCAGGACCGCAAGGACCGCCGGGCCCCAGAACCTGACTTTGGTAGCGGTGTTCATGTCGGTAATGTCCCCTTTTGAAACATTGAAACATTAATGAAACAACAACTCGCCATCGCGGTCCGCAATCCGGGGGGATGTTTGGCCTTCCTGCCCGGTGCTGCGGCGCGCGTTGCGTCCAGTTTGCCAGCAACACACCGAAACTTGGGGTATTGATCTGGGTCTCGCCTGAATTTGTGATTGCTGTAACAAGTTTCGTGCCATCAATGAGCGCTTGCCAAACATAGGGAAAAGGCCTAGTTCACGCACATGGACGGCAGAAATTTTCCGCATACCGGCAACAAATTGCCGGGTGATGGCCAGGATGGTCCTCATTTCGAAACGTTGCAGAACGGAACGGGGTTTCTCCTGTTGTCCGGGGACATGCTGCGCCTGAAACAGCTGGCGGTGCAGGTGGCCTCGTCGGACGCCCCCATCCTGATCCACGGCGAAACGGGCACCGGCAAGGAACTGTTCGCACGGCTCATCCACGACATGAGCGTGCGGGCGCGCAAGCCTTTCGTGGCCGTGAACTGCGGCGTGCACGAGGGCGAACTGTTCGCGGACAAGTTCTTCGGGCACGAGCAGGGGGCCTTTACCGGCGCGCACCGCACCAGTCAGGGCTGTTTCGAGCTTGCCGGAGACGGCACGCTGTTTCTGGACGAGGTGGGAGAGATTCCGCCCGCCAACCAGGCGGACTTTCTGCGGGTGCTGGAAGAGCGCAAGTACCGGCGCATCGGCGGGCAGCGGGACATTCCGTTCCAGGCGCGCATCATTGCCGCGTCCAACCGCGAATTGCCGGACATGGTGCGCGAGGGGCGGTTCCGGGCGGACCTGTTCTTTCGCCTGAACGTGATCCCGGTGTCGCTGCCGCCGTTGCGGGCGCGGCGCGAGGAGATCGTGCCGCTGGCCCGGCATTTTCTTGCCCACTACGCGGAGAAGTACCACCGGCACGGGCTGCGCTTTCGCCCGGAGACCGAGGCGGGGCTGAGCGGTTACCCGTGGCCGGGCAACGTGCGCGAACTGAAGAACCTGGTGGAACGGCTGGCCCTGCTGGCCCCGGATGGAGACATCGGGCCGGAGCACCTGCCGCTGGAACTGCGGTCGGCTGTGGCCCTGGGTGCAACAGGCGTGGGTGGGGCGGGCGGATATGCCGGGGGCGGCGCCCCCGGTGGGGCGCCTGGCGGAACAGGGGGCGGGAACGGCACCGGTCACGGCAGTGGCATGCCGGGCGGAGACCTGGCCATCCATGCCGTGCACCCGGCGGGCATGGGCGAAGACCTCAGTCTGGACGTGGCCCGGCGCGAGGCAGAGGTGCGGGTGATCCTGAAGGCCATGCGCGCCAGCGGCGGCAACAAGGGTGAGGCCGCGCGCCTGCTGGGCGTCAGCCCGCGCACCCTGCGCTACAAGTTCAGCGAGTACGGGTTGCGGTTCTAGGGGGGGCTACAGCGAGTTCACGAACCGGTTGTAGTCCGCAATTGCCTTGTCTGCCTTCTCCTGGATGGTGGTGACGTCGTTCTTTGCCCCTTCGACGTAACGCTGAACGCAGTTCCGATAGGTCTCCATGTCGGACTTGAAGTACGAGATGGCAAGGTCGTCGTAAACGACAGGCTTACTCGGGGGGTAGCAAGTGTGGTCGGGATATCCCAGCGAGCCGCCGAGGCTGAAGTTGGACACACCAAGCCCAAAGCCGACGGCCGTAACAGGGAGCAGGATGATGCCGAAAATGATGAGCAGTTTCCGCATATGTGCCTCGCGTTTTGGCCACCCTAGCAATAGGCGATACTGCCCGCAACCCGTTGTCGATAAAGATACAACTGTACTAAAAATCAAGAAAGACGAGTGAGCCTAAAATCCAGTCCGCGCACGCGCGCGCGAGGCGATGGACATGCCAAGCCTTCCCGTGAAGATTTTCATGGTGCAGAATTGAGGGGCGGGGCTGGATGATCGGTCGATCAGGCCTCGAAACTGAGAAAGGGCCGCAACTTTCGTTGCGGCCCTTTATTCTCGTGGTGCCGAAGGGGAGAGTCGAACTCCCACTCCCTTGCGGGAACTAGACCCTGAACCTAGCGTGTCTACCAATTCCACCACTTCGGCGCGGAGGAGTCGTATACCCATGGGAGGGTGAGCTTGGCAAGCGGTTTTTTTGGGGCCGACGCAAAAAAGATGTCGATATATATGAATGGGGAGGGGGCACTGCCTTGATGTCTGGCCCTCTGGTCCGGCAGGTGAACTGGCTGCGGGCGCGGCACAGGCTCGGTAGCTGGCGCGGCAAAAGGTCGGCAATTGGCGGGCCAGCACCGTGCGGCGAAGAGGTGCAAGCCTTGGCGGCCACGGACATGCCGGTCGCCTTGCCAAGGGGCACCGGATGCCGCCTGCCCGATCTGGTGCCCTGTCCCGCCCCGCCCGTGCACCCCGTCATTCACTCCATCGGGCACTCCGTCGGGCACTCCATTGGGCACTCCGTCGGGTGCACCTTGGGGTGTCCATTGTCCGGATGCTCATCCGTCCTTACCGCCCGCCCTGCGCCTGTCCATCCCCCGCCCTTGAACCCGCGCGCCGTTTGGGGTAGCACGAGACGGCGCGGTGCCGGAACGTCGGCCCCGCGCCGCCAGCCGTTCACACGGCCCCGCGCTGCATGCCCCTCGCCGCCCGTTCCGCCGACATGCGCCGCGCACCATTCCGCCGTCACGAGTATTCATGGAAATAGCACGCGAATTACAGGAAATCAGCCTCGACCTCTCGCGGGGCAGCTGCGTCACCGTCGGCAACTTCGACGGCGTGCACAACGGCCACCGCAAGCTCATCGGGCGGGTCATGGCCAAGGCCGCCGCGCTGGGCGTGCCTTCGGTGGTGGTCACTTTCTGCCCGCATCCCTTGCGGGTACTGGTGGGGCCGCACACCCCGCCGCTGATCACCGACTACGAAAAAAAGCTGGATCTGTTCGAGGCGCTGGGGGTGGATCTGACCCTGATGTTGCGCTTTACCAGAGAGATGGCCGCGCAGGAGCCGGAAGAGTTCGTGCGCCGCGTGCTGGTGGACGCCCTGCACACGCGCGAACTGGTCATCGGCTACGATTTTTCGCTGGGCAAGGGGCGCAAGGGCAACTTCGAACTGCTCCAGCGACTGGGCGCGCAGTACGGATTTGCCACCGAACGGCTGGACCCGGTCATCATCAACGACGCCGTGGTCAGTTCCACCCGCATCCGTGACCTGATTCGCGCGGGCGACGTGTGGGACGTGCGCCCGCTGATGGACCGCTTCTACGCCATCCGGGGCAAGGTGGTGCGCGGCATGGACCGGGGCGGCAAGTTGCTGGGCTTTCCCACCGCCAACATGGAGCCGCGCGACGAACTGATGCCCAAGCCCGGCGTGTACGCCACCTGGGTGCAGATCGACGGGCAGGTGTACCAGGGCGTGACCAACGTGGGCTTCAACCCCACCTTCGACAACGCGCGGCTCAGCGTGGAAACGCACATTCTCGACTTCGACCGTGACATCTACGACTGGGAAATCCGCGTCTCGTTCGTGCATCGCCTGCGCGACGAGCGCAAGTTCTCCGGCCTTGATGAACTGGTGACCCAGATCCGCCGCGACGTGGACCTGGCCCGGCAGATACTTTCCGCGCCCGACGCGCGCCTGTAGTTTTCCGGCGGGATGCGTCCCGCCGGACCGGTCGTCGGTCGCCGTGCGCGACCGCAGGATTTTCTCCCCGCCGCGCCCCGTCGCGCGGCCAGCATGCCGCCGTAACGCGCAGCCCGCCTGTGTGTTGACGGCGTGCACGCGTTACCCTGGCATCGGGAGTGCCCACCAAGGAAACATCATGCTGCGCATACTCAAGAAACCCGTGCACGAATTCCTGCGCCTGTACCGCACCGTGGCCTACGTGCGCCTTGGCGTGCTGGGCATGGGGTTGGGGCTGCTGTCCGGCTGCGCGGCCATCCTGTTCTTTCTGGGCATAGAGGCGGGCAAGCACTACATCCAGGTGGTCTGGGCCGGGCTGTCCTTGCCCGCCCCGGCCGGGGAGACGCTGTTCGGCCATGCCGAGGCCGCCGCGCGGGCCTACCGCCCCTGGGTCATCGTGGCCGCGCTGGGCATTACCGGGCTGGTCACCGGCTGGCTGGTGCAGCGCTTTCTGCCCAACAGCCTGGACGGCATGACCGACGGCACCGACGCCATGATCCGTGCCTTTCACGCGGAAAAGGGCATCATCCGCAGGCGTGCCCCGCTGCTGAAGGGGCTTACCTCCATCTGCACCATTGCCTCGGGCGGCAGTGCCGGACGCGAGGGGCCGGTGTCGCAGATCGGGGCGGGCATCGGCTCGTGGCTGTCCATGCGGCTGGGGCTTTCCCCGCGCGAGCGGCGCATCCTGATGCTGGCGGGCGCGGCAGGCGGACTGGGGGCTGTGTTCCGTGCCCCGCTGGGCGGCGCGCTGACCGCCATCGAGGTGCTGTACCGAGAGGACTTCGAGTCCGAGGCGCTGCTGCCCGCCGTGCTTTCGTCGGTGGTGTCCTATTCGCTGTTTACCTTCGTGTTCGGCACCGCGCCCATCTTCGGCATTCCGCGCTTCAGCTTCACCTCGGTGCTGGAGTTGCCGTGGTACCTGCTGCTGTCGCTGGCCTGTGCGGCCAGCGGCTGGGCCTACGTGCGCACCTTCCGCGTGCTCAAGTATTCGGTGTTCGGCAAGCTGCGGGCGCGGGTGGGCATCATGTGGACCACGGCCCTTGGCGGGGTGCTGATGGGGCTGTTCGGCATCCTGTACCCGCCGGTGCTGTCGGACGGCTACGGGTGGATCGAGCAGGCCATTCTGGGCCAGTTGCCGGTGGTCACCATGATGACGATACTGCTGGGCAAGACGCTGGCCACGGCGGTGACCCTGGGGTCCGGCATGAGCGGGGGCATGTTCGCCCCGGCCCTGTTCGTGGGCGGCATGACCGGGGGCGTGGTGGGATTTGCGGCGCAGCAGGTCCAGCCCGGCGTGGTCACCCAGCCCGGCGGCTACGTGCTGGTGGGCATGGCCGCGTTTTTCGCGGGCATCGCCCACGCGCCCATCGGGCCGCTGGTGATGGTCTGCGAGCTCACCCAGGGGTACGGGCTGCTGGCACCGCTGATGCTGTCGTCGGCGGTGTGCATCCTGCTGGGGCGGCGCACCGCACTGTACGAGAACCAGGTGGAGAACAAGTTCGAGTCGCCCGCCCACCTGCAGGACGCCACGGTGAACCTGCTGGCCACCATGCGCGTGCGCGACTGCTACACGCGGGGCCGGGTGGCGGTGGTGGAGGAAAACGTGACCCTGAAGGCCCTCACGGACATCATCGCCAATACGCGGGCGTTCACCTTTCCGGTGCGGGGCATGCACGGCAAGCTGAACGGCCTGCTGGCCGTGCAGGACGTGCGCGGCATCCTGTACGAGGCGAACCTGTTCGACCTGGTGCTGGCGGGCGACCTGGCCCGGCCCCTGACCGCCCTGACCGAGGACGACGACCTGTACACTGCCCTGCTGGCCTTCGTGGAAACCGACCTTTCGCAACTGCCCGTGGTCTCCAAGGACAACGAGGAAGCCGTGCTGGGCCTGCTGGAACGCTCCGACCTGTTCCGGGCGTACAGCGATTCGCTGAAGGCGCTGCGCGAGGAGCAGTAGGGAGCCGCAAGTGGTGGCGTCTGCCGATCACGCCTGCCGATCACGCCTGCCAATCACACCTGCCAATCACGTTTGCCGAGCAGGTTTGGCGGACGCGCTACCGTTCTTTCGCCCCGGCGTTGCAGGCCAGCAGGGGGCAGAAGGCCAGCGCCTCGTCGGTGAGGGCCGTGGCCGCGCCTTCGCCGGAGTGAAGGATGAGCGGCGGTTCCACTATCAGGCCGGGTTTGCCCGCGCGGTGGGCCTCCACCAGCACCAGCGTTGCCGGGCCGTGGGCGCGGGCATGCACGCAGCGCAGCCGGGCGGGTTCTTGCCCGGATTCGCGCAACGCCAGCAGCAGGTCGGGCAGTCTGTCCGGCCCGTACACCCAGCAACTGCGGCCCAGCGCACGCAGCAGGCGTGCCGCCGCCCGCGTGAAGGCGGGCAGGGTTTCGGGTGTCTCGAACAGTGCGCGGGTGCGCTGGCTGCTGGGCGAGGGACGGCCCGAGCCGTGCCGACGGTAGGGCGGGTTGGCCACCACCAGATCCATGGACCCGGCCCTGGGCAGGGCGTCGAAGACGGGTGTGGACATGAGGGGGGCGGCGTCGGGCGCGGAGTTGGGCAGGTTCGCTGCCTTCGAAAATTCGTGGCCTTCGGGCATGCCGGATGTGTTCCTTCCGTCCTTTCCGCCGCCTGCGCCAGCGGCGGCAAGATCGGCCCGCAGCACCCGGAAGCGGTCCGCCAGCCCCAGCCGCGCCCCGTTCTGGCGCGCGGTGTCCGCCAGTTCCCCGTCGATGTCGATGCCCGTGCCCGTCAGGTGCGGGTGGGCCAGCAGCAAGGCCAGCCCCACCACGCCGCAGCCGGTGCCCAGGTCCGCGAAGGCCCCCGATGCCTCCCCCGGTCCCTCCCCTGACGCCTCCCGTGATGCGTCTCCTGATATATCTCCCGGCACACCCTGTCCCGACGCGGGGCACGCGCCGGTTGCCGCCCGGCGTCCATGGCGGATGTTTCCCGCATCCGCCGTCAGGCTCCCCTTCGCCGTCAGGGCCTGCCCGGCAAAGGCCGCCAGCAGCAGGGCGTCCACGGAAAAGCGGAAGCCGCCCACCGGCTGGACGAGCCCGCGCGGAAACAGGGAGCGAGCCTGAACCACGGCGTCGGGCAGCGAATCAGGCAGCGAATCAGGTAACGAGCAGGGCAGGGTGCCCGGCGAACCAGCCGTGCCAGTAGTGCCAGCCGTGCCGGTCACATCAGTCATGTCGGGAGCGTTGCGGCGCATGGAGGCAGGCTATCCGGGTGGTGCCGGGTTGGCAACGGGTACTCGCCCCCCGTTTGCCGTGGCGAACCCATTTGCCATCGCTGATGATTTTGGTAGACAAGGATGACGACGGCAGAACCGCGTCTCGCCATTGTCATGTATGTTCCGGGCCGCGCGCCTTCCGCTCCGCGCCCGCGTTCCCTCCCCGTCCGGCCAGCCCCACAGGAGCCCGCCCGATGCAGCAGTTCCGGGCCGACCTGCACATCCACTCCCGCTTTTCGCGCGCCACCAGCGGTCGGCTCAACGCCCGCCATCTGGCTGCGTGGGCGCGGGTGAAGGGGCTGGACGTGCTCGGCACCGGCGACTTCACGCACCCCAAGTGGCGGGAGGAACTGGCCGAACAACTGGTGCTGGACGAAGCCAGCGGCCTGTACCGCCTGCGCGACCCGCGCGGGCTGGACGCCGAACTGCCGGAGTACGCGGGCAAGCCGCTGGCCGGGCGCACCCTGTTCATGCTCCAGGCCGAAATCAGCAGCATCTACAAACGCGGCGGCAAGGTGCGCAAGGTGCACAACCTTGTCTACGTGCCCGACATGGACGCCGCAGACCGCCTGTCGCGCCGCCTGGCAGAGGTGGGCAACATCGAATCCGACGGGCGGCCCATCCTGGGCCTTGATTCCCGCAATCTGCTGGAAATGGTGCTGGAAACGCATCCGCAGGCCTTTCTGGTGCCCGCGCATATCTGGACGCCGTGGTTCGCCCTGTTCGGCTCGAAATCGGGCTTCGATTCGGTGGCGGAATGCTTTGGCGACCTGTCGTCAGAAATCTTCGCCATGGAAACGGGCCTGTCGTCCGACCCGGAGATGAACTGGCTGTGGAGCGAACTGGACCGCTTCGCGCTCATCTCCAACTCCGACGCGCACTCCGGCGAAAACCTGGGGCGAGAGGCCAACCTGTTTTCCGGCGAGATCGGCTACGAAAGCATCCTGCGCAGCCTGAAGGGGCAGGGCATCGGCGGGCGTTTTCTGGGCACGCTGGAATTCTTTCCGGAAGAAGGCAAATACCACCTGGACGGCCACCGCAAGTGCGGCGTGGTCATGGAACCGCGCGAAACCCGCGCCCGTGGCGGGCTGTGTCCGGTGTGCGGCAAGCCGGTGACCGTGGGCGTGCTGCATCGGGTGGTGGAACTGGCCGACCGCGAAACGCCCATCCAGTCGCCGGGGCAGCAGGGCTACCTTTCGCTCATCCCCCTGCCGGAAATCCTGGGCGAACTGCTGGGCGTGGGGGCCAAGAGCCGCAAGGTGGCGGAACAGCACGCCCGCTGCGTGGCCCGCTTCGGCTCGGAACTGAACATCCTGCAGGATGTGCCCGAGGCAGAGATTTTCCGGTTCTGGGAACCGCTGGGCGAAGGCATTGCCCGCATGCGGCGGCGCGAGGTGCTGCGCCAGTCGGGCTACGACGGCGAGTACGGCGTGGTGCGCGTGTTCACGGACAAGGAGCGCGCCTCCATCCAGCGCCGCTCGGTGGTGGGCGGCCTGCCGCTGCTGGAAGGCCTGGGCGTGCCCGCCGCCCCGCGTGCGGGGGATGGAAAGGAAGCCCCCCGTGCCACGGGCAAGGGCAGGAAGGGCAAGGGCGCGGACCGGCCCTCGCTGCTGGACGCCCTTTCCGGCCAGCCGGGCCAATCGGGCCAGTCAGGCCCCGGAACGGCGTCTGGTGGGACGGTGGGGGCAGCGTTCGGCCCGGCTGCGGAGCCTGAATTCGAATTTTCTCCCGCGCCCGCGCCCGGCACGCCCGACCTTTCTCCCATTTCCGAAACCGACGACGATCCCCCGCCGCCCGCCTTTGCCGCGTTCAGCGCGCCCCGCCCGCCGGAAGGCGCCTCCGTGCGCTTCAACCCCGCCCAGCGCCG
>NZ_VSMK01000027.1 GCF_011682075.1 Nitratidesulfovibrio liaohensis | reverse complement strand
GCGTGCCCGCATGGCCCGCCAGCACGTACAGCGGCAGCGCGGCAAGGGTGGCCAGGGTGCCCACCACCGCCGGGGTCACCGTGTCCTGATGGGCGTAGAAGGCCCGCCCCACCACCTGCTGCACGGCCCAGAAGGCCACGCCGCACAGCATCACCCGCAGCAGGGGCGCGGAGGCCAGCGTCTCGGCGGCGGCGAACCCGCCGCCCTGAAAGATCAGCCGCATGGTGGGTTCCGCGGCCAGCAGCATCCACACGGACAGGGGAATGATCACCGCCAGGGCGTTGCGCAGGGCCGTGGACAGGGTGGCGTCGAAGGCATCGCTCTCCCCCTTGGCCGCCAGCGCCGCCAGAAACGGATACGAAGCCACCCCCGCGGCCTGGGCCACCACGCCCACCGGCACCAGCATGATGCGCCGGGCATAGTTGAGCAGACTTACCGCGCCCTCGCCGGTCATGGAACCGAAAATACGCACGAACTGCTCGTCCAGCACCACCACCGACTGACCGATCATCAGCGGCAGGGCCAGCAGGGCGAATCGGCGCACGCCGGGGTGGCGCAGCACCGGGCGCAGTCGCACCCCTCCGCCGCGCGCGGCAGCCAGTATCGGCAGGGCAAAACTGCCCAGCGCCGCACCCGCCAGCACGCCCCAGCAGAATCCCTCCATGCCGCGCGCCGGGGCCAGCGCCCACGACAGCAGACCGCCGCCGATGATACAGCCGTTGTACACCAGCGGCCCCATGGCAGGCACCGCGAACTGGCGGCGCATGTACAGAAGCGCGGTGACGCACGCCCCCGGCAGAAAGAACGCCTGCGCGGGCAGGATGATGCGCAGGAAGCGCACCAGCCGCGCCGAGGACGATGCATCGAAGCCCGGTGCGGCCACGCGGGCCAGTTCCGGGGCGAACCACCACGCCATGCCGGTCAGCAGGCAGATGACGATGGTTATCCACCAGAACGCAGCGGCAAAGAAGCGCCAGCCGTCCTCCGGATCGCGTTCGAAGCGCTCCGACAGCAGGGGGATGAGGGTGATGGAAAAGTAGCCGCCCGCCAGCAGGTAGTTGATGAAGTCGGGCACCACGAAGGCGGCGAAGTAGATGTCCGCCTCTGCCGTGGCGCCGAACAGGTAGGAGATGACCTTGTCGCGCAGAAGGCCCATGAACCGCGACGCGAAGACGCTGGCCGCCATGATCAGGGCGGCGGCGCCCATCTGGTGGGTGCGGGTGAACAGCTTCATGCGGCGGAGGACTCTCCTGTGGCGGGCCAAGACGTGACGGACGTGCGGTACGCAGGAACCACTACCCCATACTCAGGCTGTTGACAAAGTCCACTTTGGGGCACCTTCGGCGGCGCCTTGCCCCCGTTTTTCGGGGCTTCGGTCGCGCAGCCACATTTTTTTCAGCAGTGGTACTACATGAAACCACTTTTTATGCCTGCTATCATACTGAAAAAACATCTATACAAGCATTTCCTGATTTCCTGTTCATCCATTGACAACTGTGCACTCAACCGCTAGATATGCCCCATTCATGGAGAGAGGCGCGAGGGTACGGCCCTGTGACCGCCCGGCAACCTGCCCCGACGTGACGCCGTCGGTCGGGACAAGGTGCCAACACCGACCGTGTAGCGCACGGGATCATGATCGCGGGCTTGCGGCGTCGGCCTCTCCATGCGAGGGGCCTTTCTGTTTTGGGGGCACCGTTCGGACGCTGGAGCCGTGCGGTGCATGTGGGTGGATTTCAGGCCAATTGCGCACCCACAGAAAAAAAATGCAGCTAACAGGCCGTTGCGCCACGGGGGTCGCCACACACCCAGCCGGAACATCCGGAGGGGCGGCGGACAGCCCAAGGGCGCACGGTGGTCCGCCGGCCCAGCCCCCGGCGGATTGACCACGCGAAGCCCGGACGGCTTTGCGGAAAAAAGGGAGACACGATGAAGGATTTTCTGGAGAAGTTGCAGCCCGTTGGCGAGTGTGTGATCTACTACCTCTACCACAACGAGGACGAACCCATGCCCACCTGCTGGTCCGACCCGCTGGAACTCATGGGTGACATGACTCGCCTGCAACTCACCGACGCACAGATGCGCGAACTGCGCGACATCGTGAGCGAGGAAATCCGCAGCGAAGGCCCCGAGGCGGTATGGAAGGGGCGCACCCTGCGCAAGAACATCATCCATTCCTGCGGCTACCTGGTGTAGCCGGGCACCTTCGGCGGGCGCGTCCGGCAGCGCGCCCTGCCCGTTGAGTTGCCTGTTCCGGCCTTCGGCGCATCGCTTTCCGGGCCATTCCCCTACCCCGCGTGCCCGCGCTCTCCGCCCGCACACGTGTCGGACCGCACGGCCCGGCACACATGACGACACAACACAACGCCCCCGTCGGTAACCGGCGGGGGCGTTTTCGTTGGTGGCAGGGGCACGCGGACCCTGCGTGATCTGCGTGATCTGGGGGATCTGGGGGACCTGGGCGACCTGGGGCAGCGCAGGACACCAAGGCTCCCGGGGTTCGCATGCAGCGGATGCGGAGATACAGCCTGCAGCCCGCCCCGTCAGTCTTCAAATCCCAGTTCGGCCAGCAGGCCGGGCAACTCGCGGAAATCGCGCATGGTGCGCACGCGGGGCGCGGTGCGCGCTTCCCGCGTCTGCCCGCCACTGTGGCCAGCGCGCGGCGGATCGAACCATATCCCGGACATTCCGGCCTGTGTGGCACCCCACACATCGCCGGTCCAGTCGTCGCCGATCATCACGACTCTATTGGCGGGCAGCCCCAGGTCGCGCAGCGCATACGCCCAGAACGGCGGCCAGGGCTTGGGCGACCCAGCGGAACGCCATGTGTACACCCCGACCAGCAACGGTCCCACGCCCATGGAGGCAAGGGCCGCGCGGATGGGGCCCTCGTCCGACTCCGAGGCGTTGGACGCCAGGGCAAGTCGCCAGCCAGCCGCCAGCGCGCACAGCACCTCACCCGCATGGGGCATGGGCTCCTCGTCGGTCCAGCCGTGCTGCGGCCCCATCCAGCGGGGCATGACGCGCATCAGCGTGCCGCCCCAATCCAGCAGCAGAGCCTTATCGGGCTGGTTCGCGGAATGCATGCCATCCGGCGCGGTGCTTGCGTCCGTGTGTTTCGCTTTCGCCATGGTTCCTCTCCTGCCCCGTGGTGCCCGTGCGTCGGGCCCGCGTCAAGTCGGAATGGCCCGCATCCGTGCTGCTCCCCCTTTCGCGCAAACGAAAAGGGCCGGAACCCGAAGGTTCCGGCCCACAGTCACGTGCGATGATGCGCGGGGCGTACCAGCCTTTCGGCCTAGTACATGCCGCCCATGCCGCCCATGCCGCCCATACCGCCACCGGGCATGGGCATGTCCTTCTTGGCTTCGGGCTTTTCGGCAATGGCGCATTCGGTGGTCAGCAGCAGCGAGGCAACGGAGGCCGCGTTCTGCAGGGCGATGCGGGTGACCTTCTTGGGGTCGATGACACCGGCCTTGATCAGATCTTCGAACTCGCCGGACGCGGCGTTGAAGCCGAAGCCGTCCTTGCCGTCGCGCACCTTCTCGACCACGATGGAACCTTCGTAGCCGGCGTTGGTGGAGATCTGGCGCAGCGGTTCTTCGATGGCACGGCGGATGATGTTCACGCCAGCGGCTTCGTCGTCGTCAGCGGGCTTCACGTCGTCCAGCACCTTGCAGATGCGGATGTAGGCGGTGCCGCCGCCGGGGACGATGCCTTCTTCCACCGCAGCGCGGGTGGCGTTCAGGGCGTCCTCGACGCGGTCCTTCTTTTCCTTCATTTCGGTTTCGGTCGCGGCGCCCACGTTGATCACGGCCACGCCGCCCACCAGCTTGGCCAGGCGTTCCTGCAGCTTTTCGCGGTCGTAGTCGGAGGTGGTTTCGTCGATCTGGGCGCGGATCTGCTTCACGCGCGCCTTGATGTCGTCGGACTTGCCGGCGCCGTCAACGATGGTGGTGTTTTCCTTGTCCACCACCACGCGCTTGGCGGTGCCAAGGTCGGCCACCGAGATGTTTTCGAGCTTCACGCCCATGTCTTCGGACACCACGGTGCCGCCGGTCAGGACGGCGATGTCCTGCAGCATGGCCTTGCGGCGGTCGCCGAAGCCGGGGGCCTTGACGGCAACGACCTGCAGGGTGCCGCGCAGCTTGTTGACCACCAGGGTGGCCAGGGCTTCGCCTTCCACGTCTTCGGCGATGATCACCAGCGGACGGTTCATCTTGGCCACCTGTTCGAGAACGGGCAGCATGTCCTTCATGCTGGAGATCTTCTTCTCATTGCAGAGAATGAAGGGCTCGTCGAGTTCGCAGACCATCTTTTCGGGATCGGTCACGAAGTAGGGCGACAGGTAGCCGCGGTCGAACTGCATGCCTTCGACCACTTCAAGGGTGGTTTCCAGACCCTTGGCTTCCTCGACGGTGATGACGCCTTCCTTGCCCACCTTGGCCATGGCCTCGGCAATGATGTTGCCGATGGTGGTGTCGGAGTTGGCGGAAATGGTGCCGATCTGGGCGATTTCCTTCTGGTCGCGGGTGGGCTTGGCCAGGGTGCCAAGTTCCTTGACCAGCTTTTCCACGGCCTTGTCGATGCCGCGCTTGATGGCCATGGGGCTGCGGCCGGCGGCCACCAGCTTCACGCCTTCGCGGTAGATGGCCTGGGCCAGGATGGTGGCGGTGGTGGTGCCGTCACCGGCGATGTCGCTGGTCTTGGAAGCAACTTCCTTGACCATCTGGGCGCCCATGTTCTCGAACTTGTCTTCGAGTTCGATTTCCTTGGCCACGGTCACGCCGTCCTTGGTGATGACCGGCGAGCCGAAAGACTTTTCGATGACCACGTTGCGGCCCTTGGGGCCGAGGGTCACCTTCACGGCATTGGCGAGCTTGTCCACGCCGCGGGAAAGCTTTTCACGGGCCTTGACGTCGAACAGGATTTCCTTGGAAGCCATTGTATTCATCCTCCTCGGGAGAAAGTGCTAAGTTCGCGGGGCGTTATTCGATGATGGCGAGAATGTCGTCTTCACGCATGACGAGGTGCTCGACGCCGTCAAGCTTGATCTCGGTGCCGGCGTACTTGCTGAAGAGCACCGTGTCGCCCTTCTTGACGGTCATGGCGATGAGTTTGCCGTCTTCCGCGACCTTGCCGGGACCGGCGGCGACGACTTCGCCGCGCGAGGGCTTTTCCTTGGCGGTGTCGGGGATGAACAGGCCGCCAGCGGTCTTTTCTTCGGTTTCGAGGCGCTTCACCAGAACGCGGTCATTCAAAGGCTTCAGATTCATGACAACTAGTCCTCCAACTTTAGGTGATCGCTGTTTGTCCCGCCGCTAGCACTCGCGGGGTGCGAGTGCCAACGGCAAGGGCGGTCATCTCGCCGCGCGTCGTGACAGAGTCACGCGCGCGCCCACCCGCCGGGTGGCGGGGGGCGAAATTCGTCTCGCCCGGTGTATCGTGGCTGTTCGGCAGAGGGTGGGCCCGCAAAAGTCTTGTCAGGCACGGGATCCTTCCGCCGGGTGCGGCTGCGCGCCGCTCCCGCTGACGCGGAGGCGGTTCATGGCAACCGCGTTGGATAATAAGGCAGGTTTACGGGTTGAAAAGGGGGGCGTGTGCATTTTTTTGCATTTTCTTCGCGCACCATGCAAATTCAGCGGGTTGCACGCCCGGCGCTCCCCTTTGAAAAATCATCCGGCTGCGCCTTTCCGCACGTTGCGCCCCTTCGTCCCCTTTTCACCCTTTTCCCCTGCCCGGCAAGACACCAGGACAGGGCGGATGCGGGCGGACATGCCGCAGAGGAAAAAACCTGAAGCTCCGGCGAACGGGGCGAATCGGGCGCTACGCCCGTTCGGCCCCGGACACGTCCGTTCGCGGGGCACGCGGCAGCCCCACAAGGATGGCCAGCACCCCCGCCGCGCCCAGCAACAGGCAGTAGTAGTTGGCCGACAGCACCGCCACGGGCGAGATGCCCGCGATGGACCCGGCCAGCAGCACCTGCGCCGCGTGCGGGGCAAGCCCCTGCACCACGCACGAAAAGATGTCCAGCAGGCTGGCGCTGCGGCGCGGGTCCACCCCGGAAGTGGCGGCAATCTCGCGCGCCATGCCCCCGGTCAGGATGATGGCCACCGTGTTGTTGGCGGTGCACAGGTCTGCCACGGCCACCAGTCCGGAAATGCCCGCCTCTCCGGTGCGGGCGGCGGCTCCGCTGCTGCTGCCGGGCCGGTCGGTGAACCGGCGCACGGCGGCCAGCAGCCAGGCTACCCCGCCCTGATAGCGGATGAGTTCGCCAAGTCCCCCCATGAGCATGGACAGCACGAGAATCTCGTGCATGCCGGTGAAGCCTTTGTAGATGTCCTGGGCGAATTTCAGCGGGGTGTAGCCGTCCACCACGGCCATGCCCACGCCGCCTGCCAGGGCGATGCCTGCAAACAGCACGGCGAACACGTTCATGCCCGAAAGCGCCATGGCCAGAATGGCGATGTAGGGCAGCACCGTCACCAGTCGATACCCGCCGGGCGCGGCGGCCCGGCCCGCGTCGCCCGCCAGCCAGAACACCCCCACGGCCAGCAGCGCGGCGGGCAGGGCGATGGCGAAGTTCATGCGGAACTTGTCGCGCATGTCGCAGCCCTGGGTGCGGGTGGCCGCGATGGTGGTGTCGGAGATCATGGACAGGTTGTCGCCGAACATGGCCCCGCCCACCACAGCGCCCATGAGCAGTGCGGCATCCATGCCGGTCTGGGCGGCCACGCCCGCTGCGATGGGCCCCACGGCGGCGATGGTGCCCATGGAGGTGCCCATGGCCGTGGCCACGAAGGCCGAAATGACGAACAGACCCGGCAGCACCAGCCGCTGCGGCACCAGCGACAGCCCCAGGTTCACCGTGGATTCCACCCCGCCGATGGCCGAGGCCACCGAGGCAAAGCCACCCGCCAGCAGGTAGATGACGCACATGGTGACGATGTTGATCTCGCCCGCGCCGGACAGGAACACGTTAACCCGCCGGGTCAGGCCGCCGGGCCGGGCCGCCGTGGCCGGATCCTTTTCGCGCAGGACAAGGGCCAGGGCGATGGCGGGCAGAATGGCCACCGTGGGCGACAGCTGGTAGAAGGCCATCTCCGTTCCGGCGGCGCCAAGGGCCAGCCCGGCGCCGATGAACAGGACCAGGAACAGGCCGAGCGGCAGCAGGGCCACGGGATTGGGTGCGGGCTGATGCGAAAGCGCGGCAACGTGAGGCGTCGGGGACATGGCAATATCCTTGATGAAGCCCGGCTGCTGCCGGGCCGGTGCATGCATTGTGATTTGTCCGGGTACCGGGACCGGATGGGAAAAGCCCGCCGCACGCGTGCTGCGCGCCGCGACGGACCGTGCAGATAGGAACGGGGCCGCCGCGTGTCCGGACAAGCGGGCGCGGGCGTCCCCGAACATATCATGCCGCGCCGGTTATTCGCGGCTGTTCACGGTCATTCGCGAAACCGGGCCAGCTCCGCGATGCGCGCCTCCACCACTTCCCAGCGTTCCAGCAGCGCGGTCTGCTCGCCTTCCAGCGCGGTGACCCGCGCGGCGGCGGCGTTGAAGCCCTCCGGGTCGGTGGTGAAAAAGTCCGGCTGGGCAAGGCGGGCTTCCAGCGTGGCCTGTTCGCGCTCCAGCGCATCCAGATTGCCGGGCAGGGCCGCCAGTTCTTCGCGCAGCCCGGCCAGTTCGCGCTGTTCCCTGAAGGTGAGCTTGCGTATCTGGCCGTTGGCGGGACCGTTGTGGGAACCGTTTCCGGGACCGTCGCCCGGCTGACTGCTCCCTCGGCTGCCCGCCTCTCCACCGGCATTTTCTCCCCCGGCACCATCGGCTACCGGCTTCGGGCGCTGGCGCAGCCAGTCGGTGTAGCCGCCCACGTACTCGCGCACGTTGCCGTCGTCGTCGAAGGCCAGGGTGCTGGTCACCACGTCGTCAAGGAACGCGCGGTCATGGCTCACCAGCAACACGGTGCCCTGGTATTCGGCCAGCAGTTCCTCCAGCAGGTCCAGCGTTTCCACGTCCAGATCGTTGGTGGGTTCGTCCAGCACCAGCAGGTTGGAAGGCCTGGTGAACAGCTTGGCCAGCAGCAGACGGTTGCGCTCGCCGCCGGACAATACCTTGGCGGGCAGGCGCAGCCGGTCCGGCTCGAACAGGAAGTCGCGCAGGTACCCGGCCACGTGGCGGCGGTTGCCGTTGACCTCTATGGTGTCCGCGCCCTCGGCCACGTTGTCCATGACCGATTTCTCGCCGTCCAGGGCCGTGCGCAACTGGTCGAAATAGGCGATCTCCAGCCGGGTGCCGTGGCGCACCTCGCCGGAATGGGGGTCAAGCTGCCCCAGCAGCAGGCGCAGCAGGGTGGTCTTGCCGGAACCGTTGGGGCCGATCAGCCCCACCCGGTCGCCGCGCTGGATCAGCGCCGAAAAGTCGCGCAGCACCGACTTGGCGTTCTCGTGGGCAAAGCACACGTTGCGCGCCTCGATGACCAGCTTGCCGGAGCGTTCCGCCTCCTGCGCCAGCATGGCCACCCCGCCCTGCCGTTCACGGCGGCGGGCGCGTTCCTCGCGCAGGGCGTACAGGGCGCGCACCCGGCCCATGTTGCGCGTGCGCCGGGCCTTGATGCCCTGGCGCACCCAGGCTTCTTCCTGGGCCAGCTTCTTGTCGAACAGGGCGAACTGGCGCTCCTCGTTCTCCAGCCGGGCCTCGCGTTGCTCCTGGTACTGGTCGTACCCGCAGGCATAGGAATGCAGCCTGCCCCGGTCCACCTCCACGATGCGGGTGGCAAGGCGGCGCACGAAGGCCCGGTCGTGCGAGACGAACACCAGCGTGCGCGCGCGGCGCACCAGATAGTCTTCCAGCCAGGCGATGGTGTCGATGTCGATGTGGTTGGTGGGTTCGTCCAGCAGCAGATCCTGCGAGGCCACCAGGGCGCGGGCCAGCAGCACGCGGCGCTTGCGCCCGCCGGACAGGGTGGAGAACTCGCGCTCCGGGTCCAGGCGCAGGTGGTTGCACACGGACAGCACATCGCCGTAATGCTCCCACCCTTCGCCCGATTCCAGCCCGCGCCGCGCCGTCGCCAGGGCGGCCTCGTCCACGGGGCGGCCCGCCTC
>NZ_VSMK01000026.1 GCF_011682075.1 Nitratidesulfovibrio liaohensis | reverse complement strand
GTGCCGCCGCTGAAGCGGCCGTCGGTGATCAGGGCCACGTCCGCACCCAGGCCCATGCCCGCGATGGCGGCGGTGGGCGACAGCATCTCGCGCATGCCGGGGCCGCCGCGCGGGCCTTCGTAGCGGATGATGATGGCGTCGCCCTTGCTGATCTTGCCGCCCATGATGGCGGCGTGGGCTTCGCCCTCGGAATCGAAGACGCGGGCCACGGCCTCGCGCACCATCATTTCCGGCGCCACGGCGGACTGCTTGACCACCGCGCCCTGCGGGGCCAGCGAACCCTTCAGGATGGCGATGCCGCCCTGCGCCGAATACGGAGCGTCTACGGAATGTATTACGTCCGGATTGAGCACGCGCGCGTCCAACTCGGCCAGGTTTTCGGCCAGGGTCTTGCCGGTGACGGTCATGACCGAGGTGTCCACCAGCCCCTTCCTGGTCAGTTCCGCCATCACCGCCGGGATGCCGCCCGCGGCGTGCAGGTCCTGGATGTGATGGTGCCCGGCCGGGGAAAGCTTGCACAGGTTGGGGGTCTTGCGGCTGACCTCGTCGAAGATGTCCAGCGTCAGGTCCAGCCCGGCCTCGCCGAACACGGCGGGCAGGTGCAGCACCGTGTTGGTGGAGCCGCCAAGGGCCATGTCCACGGCCACGGCGTTGGCCACCGCGCGCGGGGTAACGATGGAGCGCGGGGTGATGTTCCTTTCCAGCAGCTCCATCACCTTCATGCCCGCGTGCTTGGCCAGCCGCACGCGCGCCGCCGTCACCGCCGGGATGGTGCCGTTGCCCGGCAGGGCAAGGCCCATGGTCTCGGCCATGCAGTTCATGGTGTTGGCCGTGAACATGCCCGCGCACGAACCGCAGCCGGGGCAGGCGGTTTCGGTCATCTCGTCCAGTTCGGCCATGGTCATGTCGCCGCGCTGCACGCGGCCCACGGCTTCGAACACGCTGATCAGGTCGGTGCGGCCCGCCAGCGTGCCGCCCGCCAGCATGGGGCCGCCGCTGACCATGATGGACGGAATGTCCAGCCGCAGCATGGCCATGAGCATGCCGGGCACCGACTTGTCGCAGTTGGGGATGAACACCAGCGCGTCAAACGGGTGCGCCGTGGCCATGATCTCGATGGAATCGGCAATGATCTCGCGCGACGGCAGCGAAAAATGCATGCCCTCGTGGTTCATGGCCAAACCATCACAGACCGCAATGGCCGGAAACTCCATGGGCGTGCCGCCTGCCGCGCGGACCCCGGCCTTTACCGCCGTGGCAATGGTGTGCAGGTGCACGTGGCCGGGCACCACCTCGTTGGCAGAGTTCACCACGCCCACCAGAGGGCGCTCGATCTCCTCGCGCGTCAGCCCCAGGGCATGCAGCAGCGAACGGTGCGGGGCCTTCTCCAATCCATGGGTCATCTTCTTGCTGCGCATTGTCTGCGTCCTCTTGTTTGCCGAGAGTGCTGTTTTTGCGGGGGAGAGGAGGGGAGCTTTTGGAAAAGCTCCCCTCCTCTCCCCCGCACCCCCTCTCCACCCCGCAAAACTTTTATTTGGTCAAAGTATGACGTGTTGGCGGGGCGATGAAGATTTTGAGGCAGCTGTGAACGAACGGCGTAAACCCAAATAAAAAGTTTTGGGGATGAGGGGATGGGGGGCCGGGGGAAGGGGAGAAGGCCCTTTTCCAAAAGGGCCTTCTCCCCTTCCCCCGAAAGTGCCTTGGATTCTGAAAAACATGTACCCCTAGCGGCTGCGGACGGCAATCCAGCTGCCCAGAATGCCCATGAGCACGGGCACGGCCAGCAGCAGGGCGGCCTGCTCCGGCGGGGGCAGGCGCAGTTCCAGCAGCAGGGGCGGCACGTTGAGCGCGGTGCGGAAGCGCCAGTGCACCACAAGCAGCAGCAGGCAGGCAAGGCCTCCGCCCAGCAGGCCTTGCAGCGCGCCCGCCACCATCAGGGGCAGGCGGATGTACCAGTTGCGCGCGCCCACCAGTTGCAGGATTTCGATTTCTTCCCGCCGGGTGGACAGGGTGAGCCGCACGGTGTTGCCCACCACCAGCGCCAGCACGACGCCCAGAAAGCCCACGGTGGGCCAGATGACGAAGCGGCTGGCGGCGCGCCACGCCTTGCCCAGTTCGTCGCGCAGGGGCGAGGCGGCCACCCGCTCCACGCCGGGCATGGCTTTGAGAAAGGTCTGTGTGTCGGCGGCCCACTTTTCGGGGTCGGCCTCGCGCGGGGCAAAGGTCAGCAGGGCGGTGGGCGGCAGGGGGCTTTTGCCGGACAGAAAGCCCATGTCCAGCGCGGGCAGCCCGGCGGCCTGCCCGGTCGTCTCGCCCATGCGGCGGGCCAGCGCCGTCAGCGCCTCGTCCGGGCTGTAGGTTTCAAGGCTGGCCAGCCACGGCATGTGACGCAGTTCTTCCCACTGCCCGCGCACGTGGGCCATGTCCGTGCCGGGGCGCCAGTACACCTGGTACACCGTTTCCCCGCGCGAGGCGCTGAGCTCTGCGTCCACCGTGGCCAGCGCCATCAGCAGCAGCCCGGACAGAAAGACCACCAGTGTCACCGCCGCCATGGACAGCAGTTGCGCCCACGGATGCAGAAAAAGGTCGGCCACTCCGCGGCCCAGCAAGCGGAAAAAGGTGCGCATCAGAGTGACAGCCTGCCGTCGGGATTGCCGGGGGCGCCGGAGCCGCTGTTGTCGTCGCCGGAACTGCCGGAATTTCCCGAACCGCCGGGAATGCCCGGCGCGTCCAGCCCGCAGGGGTCCGGGCCGTTTCCGCCGCCGCCCAGATGCAGGCCGCCGTCGGCGCAGCGGAACACCTCGCCCCCCGGCCAGTTGGCGTGGGTGATCATGCCATCCTCCAGCCGCAGCAGGCGCGCGTCCGGGTGGCGGCGGATCAGTTCCGGGCTGTGCGTGGCCAGCACCACGGTGGTGCCGTAGGCGTGGAACTGCATGAAGATGTCCATGAGCCGCAGCGACAGTTCCGGGTCCAGGTTGCCGGTGGGTTCGTCGGCCAGCAGCACCTGCGGGTTGACCACGATGGACCGGGCCACGGCCACCCGCTGCTGCTCGCCGCCGGAAAGTTCGCCGCCGGGCGTATCCAGCCGATTTTCCAGCCCCAGCGCGCGCACAACGGCGCGCACCCGTCGTCCGATATGCTGCGGCGCAAGGCCGCGCACTTCCAGCGGCAGGGCCACATTGGCGTACACGCTGCGCTCCGGCAGGATCTTGAAATCCTGAAACACCACGCTCACCTGCCGCCGCAACAGCGGCACGGTGCGCCCGGAAAGGCGCGTCAGGTCGAAGCCCGCCACCGACGCCGCGCCGCGCTGCACCGGCAAGGCCCCGTGCAACAGGCGCAGCAGGGTGGTCTTGCCCGCGCCGGAAGGCCCGGAAAGAAACAGGAATTCGCCCTTTTCCAGAGAAAAGGACACGTTCTTCAGCGCCCAGTGCGCGCCGAAGGAATGGGACAGGTGGCTGATCTTGAGCATGCTGGTCGCATCAAAGCAAAGCCCGCGCGACATTGCAAGGGCCAAGGGGCAAGGGGCGTGACCGGATGAAAAATATGGGGGAGAGCCCAAATGAAAAGTTTTGGGGGGTGGGGGTGCGGGGGAGGAGACCCTTTTTCAAAAGGGTCCCTACCCCGCAAAAGCGAGGTTGCCGGATACTCTTATCCTACCCGCACTTGGTGAACCCGCAGCCGGGGCAGATGTAGCAGCCTTCCTGGAACACCAGGTCTTCGCCGCAATCGGGGCAGCGTTGCTTGTCCAGTTCGTTCACCGGGCCGTGGGGGGGCAGTTCGCCCTTCAGGTAGCGGTTTTCCAGCACCCACGAGATGGCGTCGGGGATGGACAGCAAGAGGCCCTTCTTCTGAAACACCGGGTGCTCGCCGCCAATGCCCTTGAGCTGCTGGACGATGTCCCGCACCTCCACGCCGGAGCGCAGGGCCAGCGACACCAGTCGACCTATGGCCTCGGCCTTGGCGGTGATGGACCGGCCCGACTTGCCGATGGTGGCGAACACCTCGAAGGGCTTGCCGTTGGCTTCGTTGACGGTCAGGTACATGGCCCCCAGGCCCGTGGGCACCTTCTGGGTGAAGCCGTAGACGATGTCCGGGCGTTGGCGCACGGCGCTCTTGTGGTCGCCGTCGTCCTTGCCTTCGTCCTTCTTTTCGCCCTCGCCGGTGCACAGTACCTGCACGGACTTGCAGCCGTCACGGTACACGGTGACGCCCTTGCAGCCCTGCTCGTAGGCCATCCAGTAGATGGACCGGATGTCGTCGATGCTGGCGGAGTTGGGCAGGTTCACGGTCTTGGACACGGCGTTGTCGGTGTACTTCTGGAAGGCGGCCTGCATGCGCAGGTGCCACACCGGGGCGATGTCCATGGCGGTCACGTACACCCGGCGGAGGTCTTCGGGCAGGTGGTCCATGGCCTGGATGGAACCCTTTTCGGCCACGGCTTCCATCAGCTTCCTGCTGTGGCTGCCGGTGTCGCGCAGGGCCGCCTCGAAGTGGGGGTTCACCTCCACCAGCCGTTCGCCGTCCATGACGTTGCGCGAAAAGCACAGCGCGAACAGCGGCTCGATGCCCGACGAGCATCCGGCGATGATGGACAGGGTGCCGGTGGGCGCGATGGTGGTCACCGTGGCGTTGCGGTAGGGGCCCATGTCGCGTTCGGCAAAGGTCGATTCCGCATAGGCCGGGAAGGGCCCGCGCTCCTTGGCCAGCAGCTTGGAGGCGGCGCGGCCCTCGTCCTGCACGAACTGCATCATCCGTTCGCCAAGGCTGATGGCTTCCTGGCTGTCGTAGGGAATGCCCAGCTGGTACAGCAGGTCGGCCCAGCCCATGACGCCAAGGCCGATCTTGCGGTTGCGGTGCACGGTTTCGGTAATGCGCTCCAGCGGAAAGCGCGAGGCGTCGATGACGTTGTCCAGAAAGCGCACGCCAAGGTGGATGACCCGCTTCAGTTCCGCCCAGTCGATGGCCTTTTCCGGCGAGGGATGGGGCAGGGCGCCGTCCTTGGGAGCGGGTGCCGTGGCGGTGCCGGGCACGAAGAACGCGGAAAGGTTGATGGACCCCAGGTTGCACGCCTCGTAGGGCAGCAGGGGCTGTTCGCCGCAGGGGTTGGTGGATTCGATCTCGCCCTGCTTCGGGGTGGGGTTGTCGCGGTTGATGCGGTCCAGGAACACGATGCCCGGGTCGCCGCTTTCCCACGCCTTCTGCACCAGCATCTCGAAGACCTTGCGGGCCTTCAGCCGTTCGCGCACCTGGCCCGTGTGCGGGGCCACAAGGTCGTATTCCTCGTCGGCTTCCACGGCCTTCATGAAGGCTTCGGTCAGCCCCACGGACAGGTTGAAGTTGTTGAATTCGCCGTCGCGCTCTTTGGCGCGGATGAATTCGATGATGTCCGGGTGGTCGATGCGCAGGATGCCCATGTTGGCCCCGCGCCGGGTGCCGCCCTGCTTGATCTGCTCGGTGGCGGTGTTGAAGATGCGCAGGAAGGACACCGGGCCGGAGGCCACGCCGCCGGTGGAGCCCACGCGCGCCTCCTTGGGCCGCAGGCGCGAAAAGGAAAAGCCCGTGCCGCCGCCGGATTTGTGGATCATGGCGGCGTGCTTCACGGCGTCGAAGATTTCCTCGATGGAGTCGCCCACGGGCAGCACGAAGCAGGCGGAAAGCTGTCCCAGTTCCGTGCCCGCGTTCATCAGGGTGGGTGAGTTGGGCAGGAACTTCCAGCCGGTCATCAGGTCGTAGAATTCGCGGGCCAGCGCGTCCGCCTTGTAGGGCGATTTCTTGTACTTGCCTTCTTCGGCGGCAATGGCCCCGGCAATGCGCCAGAACAGCGTGCGTGCGTCTTCCTGCGGGGTGCCGTCGGGGCCCTTGCGGTAGTACCGCTTGGCCAGCACGACCTTGGCGTTGGGGTTCAGGGCCACGTCGGGCAGGGCTTCGGGCGTGGCGGGCGGGGTGGGCAGAGTGGACTGGGGCTGGTTCGCTGGCGCTGTCATGTGGCTGTTTTCCGATGATATTTTTATAATGTGCTGAATTGCAAGGCGATTTTTTTCGTGGGCGCAGTTGTGACCACTCCGTGGTGTAACCCGGCCCGACGAGAAAATCCAGACTCTAGATTTTTTCCACAGTCAGTCGGTGAAAACGCCAACGTGGCGTGGGTACAGGGCGCGCGTATCGAAATACATTATGATGTCATTTCGTAATACGACATAATGGGCCGTAATCACGGGCGGAAAAAAAGATGCAGCAAAGCGGCGGGTGGGGAAAACGAAGGGGACAAGGCCGCAGAAGTGGTGGGCGCGATCAGGCAGGAAGGCGGGGGGGTGGGCCGGGGGCTGCGCGTGCGCGGGGTATCCTGCGGGCGGGGTCTTGCGCGTGGAAAGGCATGTCGGACGCGTGGCGCCCGGGCGCAACGGTGCTGTCGGCACCTTGGCTGCGACGCGCGCCTGCGCTGCGTGTCACGTTGCGTGCCGAGGGTCGTCGGGGTCGCGTGGCTGCGCGGTGTGGCCGGGCGACGGTGTGGCTGCGTGGCCGGGCGGTTGGTCGACTATGCCTGGTCGCGCACCCGCTGCCGTCGGTCCGCGATGACCCGGCCCAGCCAGTCGCGCAACTGGTCCAGGTCCTGCTGGTGAATCTTTTCGGAGGAATCCAGCAACAGGCGCAGGGTTTCCACATCCTTGCGGATGGAGCCCACCTCGCCTTCGGCGGTGCGGGCAAGGTCGGCCAGCAGGTCGATGGCCGACTGCCGGGCCGCGAGGGTGGACAGGGCGGCGGCAATGGTGTCCAGCGCGCGGGTCTGGTGTTCGATGAGCGCGTACAGCGCATGCCCCGGCTCCACGCCGCCCATGGGCATTGGCGGAACAGCGGGTACGCCGTCCGGTACGGGTACCGGTTGTACGGGCTGGGGCGCGGCACTTGCGGTGGGGATTGTTGCGGAAGCGCCGTCCGCAGTGTTGCCACGGGACGGGGCCGGCTGGGCGGCGGCATTGCGGGGAAAACGCCGGGCCAGGATCGCCTCCACCGCGCTTGCGGTGCGGGCGGTGTGCATGGCCTCGATGATGGCTTCGATGATGGTCAGGGTATCCGCGCGGTAGCGGCGGCGGCGCCCGTCGCCCACGGTGGGCATGAACGCCGCAAAGCGCTTGCAGTAGTAGCGTGCGGTGGATTCCGGCAGGGAGAGGCGGCGGGCGATGTCGGCTATGGTCAGCAGGCCGTCGTCGGAAGGCGGCGCGGGCTGTGCGGAATCGCGCGGCAGGGGGCTTGGCATGGTGTGCTCCCGTGGCGTTGTGGCGGATGCGCTGCCCTTGGCATGCGCAATGCCTGTTGCTCTGGGGCCGTGTGCATCCCTTCTCCTATACGCAATGCGAATCAAGCGCAACAGACCGGGGAACGACGGAGGAGAACCGCGTGTATCCTTGATTTGCGGGCCGTGAAACGATTGACAAGAAAACGAGGTCACTGCATAGGGTGGAACATGCTGACCGTGGTTTGGTTACGGGGGGAAATCCGCATAGCGCAAGGAGGACATCCTGATGTTGACCAAGGCTGAATTTGTTGCCGCCCTCAAAGAGGCGCTGCCCGACGTGTTCGTGACCAAGGTGAGCGCCGAAAAGGCGTATGATGCGTTCTGCCGCGTGCTCGCCGATGGCGTTGCCAACGGCGCAGGCGTGCGTCTGCCCGGCGTGGGAGCGTTCTCGGTCACCGAGCGGGCCGCCCGCACGGGCCGGAACCCCCAGACCGGTCAGAGCATTTCCATTCCGGCCCGCAAGGCCGTGAAGTTCATGGCCGCCAAGACCCTTGTCGACGGCCTGAACAAGTAGCATTCACGCGTCCGGACGCGAACGGCCGCATCCTTCGGGGTGCGGCCGTTTTCTTTTGGGAATGCGTGGCGTGCCGCGCCATGCTCTTGTGGGGCGCGGTGGGCGGCGGCCTGCAGTGCAGGATGCGCGGGCGCCTGGCCCGGCGGAATCGGGCCACAAGGAGTCGGGCTGGAGACAGTCGGGCCGGGGCGGGTCTCAGGGCTGGCTGGCGGCGGGTTGGTCCGCCGGGCGCAAGATGCGCCGCGCGGCAAGGAAGGCGCGTTGCCAGTACTGCACGGTCAGGCTTTCCTCGCGCACGGTGCCGCCGGGCTTGGGGCTGTGCACGAATTGCCCGCCGCCGGTGTAGATGGCCGTGTGCAGGCCCAGCGGGCCTGACCCGGTGCGGAACACGATGATGTCGGCGGGGCGCAGTTCGTTGCCGGGGGGGACCGGGCTGCCGCAGGCGGCCTGCTCTTCCGTGGTGCGCGGCAGGTTCACCCCGTGCTGGTAGAAGGTCCACCACACGAAGCCCGAACAGTCGAACCCTTCGGTCGGGGTGCGGCCCCCGTTGCGGTAGGGCACACCCAAGGCGGAGCGGGCGGTGTGCACCAGCGCCTGTGACGGCGCGGACGGCGCCTGCTGGCGGATCTGAGGTTGTGCGTCCGGGGGAATGGCGATCTGCTGCTTGCCCGCGCAGCCCGCAAGTGCCACAACGGACAGCAGCAGGACGGCCAGCGCGGTCCATCGTGCGGCACCCCGGTGGGCTGTCCCCGTGGCCGTCTGCTGACCGACCTGGGCATGGCCGTGCCGATGGGCGCAATGCTTCGCACCGCGCGTTCCGGCACGTTGCGGAGTGGCGGTGGCAATGCTGTCAGGGTGCGCGCGCCGGTTCATGTCGGCGGAGTGTGCGGGGCGCATGGCCGCCCTGTAGCATGAAATCCTGCAAAAGCCCATGCATGCGGAGGGGCGATGGCCGACGGAACGCGGGACGGATGCACGGAATGCCGCGACGGCGCGGGAGCACGGGAGCGTGCGGCGGGACACGGGCGTCCGGGATCGCCGCAGGAGGTGCTTGCCGTGCCTTCGGACCGTTGCCCGAATCTCCCGAATCATCCGGATTGCCCGGATTGTCCGGACCATCTTGACCCCACGGACCCCACGGGGGCCGCCGGTTTCGCAGGCCCGCCGGACAGGGCGCCCGTTGCGGCCTTCCGTGCGCAGCCCTCCGCCGCGTCCTTTCCCCTGCGCGATCTGCTGCCCGTGGTGATGGAGGCGGGCCGGGCCATCCTGCACTGGTGCGGCGGAGCCGCCCCGCGCAC
>NZ_VSMK01000025.1 GCF_011682075.1 Nitratidesulfovibrio liaohensis | reverse complement strand
TGGTGGCGGGCCGTTTGGCCTGGGCGGGCGATGCCGCCAGCGCGGGCGCGGCGTGCAGGCAGAGCAGCGCGGCAAGACAGTACAGCCAGGGGCGGACGCCGTGGCGGCGTGCGGTGGAGCGCAGTGAGGTGCGGTGCGTCATCATGCGGTGGCGACCTTGATGTGCCAGGGTTCGAAGCGGACCCCCAGCATGTTGTCCTGCGGGTAGCGCAGGGTGATATAGCCCAGTTCCTCCAGCCGCCGGAATATCGGGGTGGCGGTGAAGGCGGATGTGAAGTTGCGAGCGCCGTAGCCGCGCTGCCCCACGTCGAAGTCGCCTATGCCGTGGAACGAATACCCCGGCGGGGCCAGCGAGCGCGAGGCCAGCGACAGGTTGCCCCCGTACGCCGAGGCCTTGGTGAGGAACAGGTGGAACTGCTTCATGATGCCGCGCACGCCGGAGGTGAGCACCACGTCCTCGCCCAGCAGGCGGCGGATGGTTTCCCACGTGGCGCGCGGTTCGCCCTGGTAGACGTAGTTGCCCATGCCCGGCACCTTGTACACCTCGCGCGAGGGAATGGTGGCGGTCAGCGAGTTCAGCGGCTTCATGCCCATGAATCCGTAGGCGGATGCGTCCGCGTGGAACAGTTCGTCGATGAGGGCCAGTTCCTGCGGGCTGAAGGCGCCGACGGCCGGATAGCGCTGGGCCACCCGCACCGCCTCGTCAAAGCCGAGCAGGTAGAAGAAACCATGCCCCACGGTGCGCTCCAGGCGGCCCAGCCTGTCGGTGGCGGCGTGCAGCACGGGAGTGCGCTGGGGCGGCAGGGTGATGTCGCTGGGGTGGGGGCTGTCGAACCGGCGCATCTTGAACAGGTAGTCGCGCACGGCGTCGTCGATGCCGGGGGGCGCGTCCAGGTCGCCGGAATGGTCCGTCTGCTGGGCGACCAGGTCGTCGTCCTGCGGGGGGCGGGAATTTTTGGGGCCTGATGCAGGCTGGCCAGACGCCGGGGACGGGGAAGACCCGGCGCCCGATGTGCCCGACGGGGACGGGGCAGACCCCAGCGGCCCGCTGCCGCGCCGCAAGGCGGGGCGTACTGCTGGCCCGGCAAGGGCGGTGCCCATGGCGGCCAGATGCAGCGCGCACGCGCACGCGGCGATGAGAAACCGTCGTCTGTTCATGTGCCCGTTGCGTGCCCCCGAAAGTATGGTCCCGGATGCCGAATGCGCGTTGCGCTGTACCGGTGTCGTCGCCGGATGCGCGTTGTGCGGCCTGGCTGCGCACCAGTGTGACTCCGGTTGCAGACAGGGGGGCGCAGACGCGGCACTGGATGCGTTTGGCGTGTGCTGCGGCCCGGCCCGCGCTGCCCGGTGCGGTCGGCCCTGCTCTGTCCGCCTGGACCTGCCTCAGGATGCACCGGAGTGTCCCGCGACGGTTGTATGAAGTCCGGACGGGTCGTGCCCCACCGCCATGCGCCGGGGGAACCCTATCCGAAATCCTGGCGGAACTCAAAGGGCGGGGAAGGCCGTGCATTGAGCGGTACTTGCCTGTGGGAGCCGAAGGTCGCCAAGCCGGATGGCACGTCCGGAGTGACCTTCAGTGTAGACAGTACTGGCAGCACCGGCGGCCCTAGTGCAGGTCGGGACGGGCTATTCGCCGCAGGCGAAGCGGGGGGAGCGTTGCCGATGCGCTATTCGTGGTTGCCGGGCACGCTGGCATGCCACCAGTCGGTCATGGCGGTGGGCCTTGCGTACGGGGAGAAGTCCCACGCCGCAAGAACTTCGTCCATGTCGGGGGGCAGGGAATCCGGATGTTGCCGGTCGTTGGTGTAGTGCCAGTTCCGGGGGGGAGCGTCGTTGTTGCGGTTGTCGTGGAAGAAGGCGTCCACCCTTCCGGAAGGGGCCAGGACGATGGCCCCGTATTCCATGGGCTGCCGATCGAATGTGCCTCCGCAGGCAAGGCTGCCCGTGCTGGTGCGCGTGCAACTTGCCAGTAAGTCCCGCAATTGCAGGTAAAGAGGGGGCGGCAGGATGTCCGCCAACTGGGCGGCTACTCCGGGCATGGTGTAGACGGTGTCAGCCGGAAGACCGTCAAGATGCGCGAGTCCGGTAAAGGGCCGCATCGGTGCCCCTGCCCGGTGAGCCGGACCGGGGAGGCTGTTGAAATATACATAGGCCGGGTATTCGGGGCCGTCATCGTTCGTGGGCGCAGGGGGGACGAGGCCGTTGCTGAACGGGGCGCGCCACGTCGCACAGGCGGGCTGCGAATCCGGACAGGTGGAGACGGCCAGCACGTCGTTTTCATTGTACCATTCCCGGTGGAACGAACCTGCAACCGTGCCGTGTTCTCCGTTGCTGGCAGCGTACGTGCCGGTGAAGACCGCAGGGCCTTCTTCGGATTGCCGCGCGGTGACATCGAACAGCCATGTACGGTTCTTGGCGTCGCCAGCCATGGTCCAGCGCGTGGTGGAGGTGGCAGACACCGGGCGCCTGCCTTGCCAGAAGGCAAGGGCCGTCCAGTCCGGAGCGGAGGCAGGTGGTGGCGGGGTAACTGCCTTTACCCTTGGGGCACTGGCGTGCAGCCACGTTGTTGCGGACAGGACGAGGGGCGGCCAACCGTCGAAATCCCAGATATCCACCAGTTCATTCAGGTCCGGGGGTAGCGAGTCCGGATGCTGCCGGTCATTGGTATAGTGCCAGGCCAGGTTGCGGATGCGCCCATTGTTGCGTGAAGCGTAGAAGAACACATCCACCCTGCCGGATGGGGCGACAAGCAGCGCCCCATACAACACCTGTTGCCGGTTGAAATGGCCGCCGCAGGCGATGCCGCCCCTGCTGGTCCGGGCGCACAGTCCTTCCATTTCCTGAAGCAGCAGGAAATGCGGCGGGGGGAGGATGTACGCCAGTTGGGCGGCAACACCGGGAATGGTGTTGAAGTCCCTTCCGCCATGCTCGAAGAATTCGTCCATGCCGGAGAACTGCGTTTGAGAAGGCGGCTCCCCTGCGTCAGCGGCGGCAGATTGGGGCGCGGCAGGACGAAAATCCGGAAAGGGCGGCATGGGGTGGGTTGCATCCGGGGAATAGCGCATGCAGGCGGGCGCGTTTCTGGGGCACATGTATCCGTCTGTTGCGGATATACCGGCATGCCACGTTGGTATGTCCCAGAAGACAACGGGAATGGGGCTTTCGTTCGCGGGCGTGTATGTTCCGCTGTATACGCCGCATCTGTCTTCCGTCTGCTTCGACATGACGGAGAGGCCGGGGGCAAAAGCTCCGGCAGGCATCCTTGCGGAGTTCCATTTCCGTACGATGGTCGGCACATGCGGGGTGGAAACGTTCAGACGGTCACGCGCGGGCGCCGTGGTGGGAAAAAGGCAGTGCAGCAGGAAGACGATGCCGAGCAGGCGGGCGAGGGCATGGGGCATGGGGTACCGCTTCGCTGGTTGAGGCGCCGCGCGGAAGGGGAGCCGGTATCCGCGCGGCGCGCTTTGTTTTGCGTACGCCTTTTCCTATTTTTGACGTTCGCGGGAGATTTCGTCAAGCAGCATGGCTTCGACATGACGGCGTGATGCATAACCGTCGTTGCAGTTGCGTAGTCTGTTGCTGGCAGTCTCCCAATCTTGCACCTTGATCGCGTTCCAGACAGGTTTCAGTTTGCCCGTTGCTGCACCAGTTGTCCCATATTGGTAGGCAATGGAGCTGACGACGGTCTGAGCCTGAACTGGTAGTTTATCAAAATTGCTGGAACCATCTGCCGATGGAGATTCTTGGTCAAATTTTTGGCGTGCTGCATCTCGTCTGCGTTCAATGCTGATGCGGGAAAGCGTGCTTGCCTGTTTAGTCGTGAGCTCTGGATTTTTCCCCGTGTCCGATCTGTATTGCGCAAGAACTTTTGCTGCTTCGCGTTGGTCTTTGCCTGCGAATTTTCGTAATATTTCAGCACTGTCTTTGCTTGCTTCTGGCCCCATTCGTCGTTCGAATTCTGAAATGTCTTGTTCAGTGAGATATTTCGAATCAACGCCTAGCGCAAATGCATAGGAACTCTTGCCGCCGGGGAAGTGTGGCTGTGGATTCTCCCAATCTCCATTTTTCCCACTTCCTTCCAGAAATGTCAGAGCCGCGTACAAGTGTCCAAGGGGGTCATTGTCAACGCCATCCTGCTTGATGCGTTTTTTGATGAGGTCATATTTCTCTTGCCCTTCTTTTTCCGGTGTCTTTTGCGAGGTGGTAGAATTTTGCCCCGAATCGTTACTGGCCATCAACAGGTTTTCGGCATACGGCGATCTGCCGTCATTGTAGTGCGGCAAGGTGCGGATTTCTGCTCGCCCCGAGCCGCCGCGTCCCAGCGGCGGGGTGTAGCCTTCCGAGGGCCGGGGGCGCTGTTCGGGATAGAGCCGGGAGTCCGGAGGCTGCCCGTCGTTCAGTAGCTGCTGGCCGGATCTGCCGGTGGGGAGGCCAAGGATGAGTTCATCGCCACGCCTTGGGCCGAACGGCTTGAGAATCACTTCGCCAGGGTAAATGCCGGGGCGTACCCGTGGGGGATGCGTCAGGCTGCCCTCCGGCAGAGGGAGCACGGGCTGGCGGTGTTCGAGCGTCATGGCTCCACCGCCATGGGAGAAGGTGAACGTGCCGTCCGGGTTGCGTGGGTGTTTTGATTCGTCCCACCCCTGACCGATGATGGCTTCCCCGATGAGCCCCAGCGGGTCGAAGGCGCTGACCGGATCGTCCACGCAATAGTCGTAGGGGTCATGGTCGCCGCCGGTGTCGCCCAGCGGGTCGGGCGCGGTGAAGCGTCCGGTGCGCGGGTCGTAGTCGCGAAAGCCGAAGCGCACGAGGCCGGTGTGCCGGTCCGCCAGCCCTCCGGCAAAGCCCAGCGGCAAAAAGAAGTACGGGCAGGTGTCCAGCAGCGGGTTGCCGAAGCTGTCGTATTCCATGCGCTTCACCGTGCGGCCATCGGGGTCCAGCAGCACTTTCGGCGTGCCCACCTGGTCACGCCCGAGGCGGAAGGTGACGGAGCGCGGCGGTGGGGCGGCCTCCCCGGCCTTGCGGAAGATGGACGGGGCCAGCAGGTTGCCGTCCAGGCTGTCCAGCGCGGGGCCGCGCACGGTGACCGCCTCGGGCACGCGGCCCCCGCCGTAATGAAAGGTGTAGTCCGAGCCGGTGCGATGGTCGCGGAAGCGGGCCAGGCGCAGCGGGTCGAGCCACTGGTACTCCTCGCTGGGCGCGTGGTTGCGCAACACCACGAAGGGCATGCCGTTGTCGCCGAAACGGTAGCGAATGATGTCGCCGCCGGGCAGCACCACCGAATCGAGGGCCACGGGCGCAAGCTGGTCATGCGGATGATGGGGATGATGAGGGGCGTGGGGACTGTAGGGACCGTGGGGTGCATGGGGTGTGCCCCCGGCGGTGTTGCCTGCATTGCCCCCGTTGCCCCCGTTGCCCCCGTTGCCATAGTAGAACCACGTGCTGTGCGCCCTTCCTCACGGCAGCGCAGCCGCGAACAGCCCTTTTGCCCGCTGGCTGCGTCAAACAGCGTCTGCCACATCGGGCGGATACGAGAAGAGTATGCGCCCTCGTGGCAGACTTGTTTTCCTTGCCAGCGAACAAAAATGCGTGTTCGCGGGGCCGTCCGGGGCGTACAGGTAGCGCGCCCGCCCGGCGCGCACGAGGCGGCCCGTGCCATCGTAGGCAAAGGCGCGCTCCGTCTCCAGCATCCGCTGCGCGTCGCGCGACATGCCGGGCAACGGGTTCACCCTTGCCGTGATGCGCTGCCCCGCCGCATTGTAGGTGTAGCGTTCCGCCACCTGGCCGTCGCGGCGCGCCTCGGTCAGGTGGCCGCGTTCGTCGTGGGTGTAGTCGTAGCTGGAGGCGCGCCCGCCGCAGCGTTCCTGTTTGGCGCGCAGCCTGCCCTCGGGCGAGAAGGCGCACTGCACGTCCAGCGCGGGGAGGATGTCGCCGGACTGGGGAGCGGTGGCAGAGGCGGCGGACCCGTCCGTCCCGCCGGGGGCACCCTCGGCGCGGGAATGGGGCGTGTGGGGTGCGGGCATGGCGAAAGCTCCGGAAGCGGGGGGAGCCGCCGGGAATGCGTCCGCGCCGTACCCCGGCCCGGCAGGCACAGTCCCTCCGACAGGCACTGCCCCTCCGGCGGGCGCGGCCCGCTCGTCGCGGGGGCGCTTGGCGAATACCACGGTGCGCAAAAAGTCTTCGGTGGACATGGCCTGGGGAGAACGCTGGGCAGGGGCGCGACGGGATGCGCGCCCGCGTGTGAATGCGGACATGGCATTTCCTTTGGTTGATGGTGGAAATGCCGCATCCGTAGCATGCGGGTTTCGGCCCGGCGTTGCCGCAACAGGGCCGCAGTTGGGTGGGGTGGCCGTCCGGAGGGGGTACGGCCATGGTGTTTCCCGGATGCGCACGGCGCGCTGCGCCGCACCGCAGTGCCCGCCCGTCATCACGACGGCTTCCCCACACCTTCGCCACCTTCGGTCGCATCCAGCCAACATCCAGCCAACATCCAGCTAGCCACCGGTCAGCATCCCCTCGCCATCCTGCCACCACCCGGACGTCCCCCGGCCCGTCGCCGCCCCGTCCTCCCACTCCCCCTGTCCGCCCACCCGCTCCGCCCCCCGTTCCACCCCGGCGCGTCTTGACCTTGCCGGGTGGCTTGATTAGCGTGGCACGTCTTCACACCACGCGGTGCGCCGGGGGCCCGGCGCGCCATATCCGTCACCACACAGGCGTGGCCGTGCCGCCACCGCTGGCCGCCATGCGCCCGCCAGCGCGGCCCGCCAACGTGCCCCGAAACACGCGGGGCGTACATCCGAGAGGTAGGAAACATGGTCCAGAAAGCGGAAACCATCTGGTTTGACGGCAAGCAGGTGCCCTGGGACGAAGCCAACGTGCACGTGCTGACCCACACCCTGCATTACGGCGTGGGCGTGTTCGAAGGCATTCGTGCGTACAAGTGCGCCGACGGCGGGTCCGCCGTGTTCCGCCTGCGCGAGCACATGCAGCGCCTGCTGAATTCGGCCAAGATCCTGCGCATGGTCATTCCCTACACCGTCGACCAACTCGTGGACGCCGTGGAAGACACCCTGAAGCGCAACAAGCTGGCCGAAGGCTACATCCGCCCCCTGTCGTTCGTGGGCGCGGGCGCCATGGGCGTGTACCCCGGCGACAACCCGGTGCAGACCATCATCGCCGCCTGGCCCTGGGGCGCCTACCTTGGCGCAGAGGCGCTGGAACACGGCATCCGCGTCAAGACCAGCTCGTTCTGCCGCCACCACGTCAACGCCATGATGACCAAGGCCAAGGCCTGCGGCAACTACGTGAACTCGGTGCTGGCCAAGATGGAGGCCAAGGCCGACGGCTACGACGAAGGCCTGATGCTGGACACCCAGGGCTTCGTGTCCGAGGCCACGGGCGAAAACATCTTCATCGTGCGCGGCAAGCTCATCAAGACCACCCCGCTCACCTCGGTGCTGGACGGCATTACCCGCAACAGCCTGATCACCCTGGCCCGCGAACTGGGCTACGAAGTGGTGGAACAGCAGTTCACCCGCGACGAACTGTACATCGCCGACGAGGCGTTCTTCTGTGGCACCGCCGCCGAACTGACGCCCATCCGCGAGGTGGACCTGCGCGTCATCGGCCAGGGCAGCGCCGGTCCGGTGACCAAGCACCTGCAGGGCGAGTACTTCAAGGCCGTGAAGGGTGAAAACCCGGCCTACGCCCACTGGCTGCACCGCTATACCATCTAGGGTCCGTCCGTGTATGATCGCCGCACGCCGGGCACCCGCCCCGGCGTGCGGCGTGCGTTGCGGCCCGGAAACCCTGGCTGGCCCAGATAATCCGGACAGCCCGGAAACCCCGGAATCGCCCGTAGCGTACGAATTTCTCTGCCCCACGGCACGCACCAACCCGCGCCCCGTCCGGCGTCCCGTCCTTCCGCGCGAAGGCGGGCGGGACAGGCGGCGCAGCAGGCCCGCATCGTCATGAGCAACGCCCCCCTCACCGCCAGATACCGCCCGCAGACCTTCGCCGAGGTGGCCGGGCAGGAGACGGTAAAGGCCATCCTTTCCCGCGCCGCGGCGGAAGACCGCGTGGCCCCCGCCTACCTGTTCAGCGGCACGCGCGGGGTGGGCAAGACCACCATTGCCCGCATCCTGGCCAAGGCGCTGAACTGCGAAAAGGCACCCACCGGAGAGCCGTGCAACACCTGCGAGCAGTGCCGCAAGGTGGTCATGGGCAACCACGTGGACGTGGTGGAAATCGACGGCGCGTCCAACCGGGGCATCGAGGACGCCCGCCGCCTGCGCGAGGCCATCGGCTACGCGCCCATGGAAGGCCGCTACAAGGTCTTCATCATCGACGAAGCCCACATGCTGACGCGCGAGGCGTTCAACGCCCTGCTGAAAACGCTGGAGGAACCCCCGCCGCGCGTCACCTTCGTGCTGGCCACCACAGAGCCGCACAAATTTCCCGTGACCATCATCAGCCGCTGCCAGCACTTCACCTTCAAGCGGCTGCCCGAGCACGAACTGGAAGCCCACCTGACCGGCGTGCTGACCCGCGAGGGGCAGGATTTCGACCCGGCGGCGGTGCGGCTTATCGCGCGGCGGGCCGCGGGCAGCGTGCGCGATTCCATGTCGCTGCTGGGGCAGGTGCTGGCCCTTGGCGGCGAGCGCCTGACCGTGGAGGGGGCGCGCGGCGTGCTGGGCCTGGCCGGGCAGGAACTGTTCTTCGAGGTGATGCAGGCCCTGGCCTCGCAGGATTGCGTGGCGGTGTCCGCCGTGGTGCGCGACCTCTTGGACAAGGGCGTGGACATCGGGTTCTTTCTGCGCGAACTGGCCGCCACCTGGCGCAACCTGTTCATGCTGCGCCAGGCGGGCGAGGCTGCCCTGCCCGCGCTGGACCTGCCGGAAGAAGAGGCCCGCCAGTGGCTGGAATGGGCGCCGAAGTTCGAGATCACGCACATTCACGCCTGCTGGCAGATGACCCTGGAAGGCCAGCGCCGGGTGCTGACCAGCCTGGAACCGGCCATGGCGCTGGAACTCCTGTTGCTGAACCTGGCCATGCTGCCGCGCCTTGTCTCGCTGGAGCAGCTGTCGCGCGGCGGCGGGGCTGGCCCCGCTGGCGGACGCGGCGTGCCCGGCGGCGTTGGTGG
>NZ_VSMK01000024.1 GCF_011682075.1 Nitratidesulfovibrio liaohensis | reverse complement strand
GTTCTCCGCCGGGACGCTGGTCACCGCGTTGCGGGCGGCGGGGCTGGCCGCACCGCCCGGCAGAGGGCCGCTGGCCACCGGGGTGCTGGCGCTGGGTGACATCGTGTTCGACCCGGTCAGCGGACGCGCCACCCGCGACTTTCGCCCCCTTTCCCTGCATCCGCAGGAACGGCTGCTGCTGGAACTGTTGCTGCGCCGGGCGGGCAGCGTGGTGCACCGGGCGGACATCGCCCACTGGTGTCTGGATTACGCCACGCCAATTCCGGAAAATGGCTCCCACGCGCCCCATGCACCCCACGCCCCCCATGCAGTAGACGTGCTGGTCTCGCGCCTGCGGCGCACCCTGGAACGCGCGGCGGGCTTTGGCGCTACCGGCACCACCGGCGGCACCCGCCTGTGCACGGTGCGCGGCGTGGGCTACCGGCTGGAAGCGGGCTGACGCCCGGCCGTTCACGATCCTTCGGAGTTGCGGCAACCGCCACGGCGCCCCGGAGCAGCAACCGTCCACCTCTCTGCTTCCAGCCATCTCCTTGCACCCTTCGGCCCGACGCGTCCTCCATATTCTCCACGCCCTTCGCGTCAGGCCCATCAGGCCCATTAAGCCCATCCGCCCCATCCGCCCCCCGTTCCCCTTGCCCCCACTCCGGGCTTGCGTCGCGGGCAAGCTTGTCGCATTGTCGCATTCCCGAACCCCGCCGCGCCGCCGACCGCCGGGACACTGCCCACGCGGCATGCCCGCCCGGCCCGCGCGAACCGTTTCGGGCTAACCAGTCTGGGCGAACCATAGCCATCACGCCGTCAGCACGAGGAACCCGTGACCTACCGCAATCTTTCCGCCTGCGTCGCCGATCTTGAACGCCACAAGCACCTCGTGCGCATCGACGCAGAGGTGGACGCCAACCTCGAAATCGCCGCCATCCAGCGCCGCGCCTACCGCGCTGGCGCGCCCGCCATGCTGTTCACGCGGGTGAAGGGCTGCCGCTTTCCCATGCTGGCCAACCTGTTCGGCACCATGGAACGCACGAAATTCATCTTCCGCGATACGTTGCGCGCCGTGGAAGGCATCTTCCGCCTGAAGCTGGACCCCTTCGACGCCTTCCGCCATCCCCTGCGCTACACCGGCGTGCCGCGCGCCCTGTGGTCCATGCTGCCGAAATCCGTGGCTGACGGGCCGGTGCTGCGCCACCGCTGCGCCATCAGCGACCTGCCGCGCCTGATCTCGTGGCCCATGGACGGCGGCGGCTACGTCACCCTGCCGCAGGTGTACACCGAAAGCCCCGACGCGCCCGGCCCCATGCAGTCCAACATCGGCATGTACCGCGTGCAGTTGGACGGCCCGGACTACGAGAAGGACCGAGAGGTGGGCCTGCACTACCAGATCCACAGGGGCATCGGGTACCACCACGCCCAGGCCCTGCGCCGGGGCGAGCCGCTGAAGGTGAACATCTTCGTGGGCGGGCCCCCCGCCATGACGCTGGCCGCCGTCATGCCCCTGCCGGAAGGCCTTGCCGAAATCCTGTTCGCAGGGGCCATGGCGGGCTTCCGCATTCCCATGATCCGTCGTCCCGGTGGCCTGCCCATTCTGGCAGAGGCCGACTTCTGCATCAGCGGCACCATCGCCCCGTACCAGAAGCCGGAAGGCCCCTTCGGCGATCACCTGGGCTACTACAGCCTGGCGCACGACTTTCCCGTGCTGCGGGTGGACGCGGTGCACCACCGCCCGGACGCCATCTGGCCGTTCACCACGGTGGGGCGCCCCCCGCAGGAAGACACCGTGTTCGGCGACTTCATCCACCAGCTTACCGCCGCCCTTGTGCCGCAGGTATTCGCGGGCGTGCGCGAAATCCACGCCGTGGACGCCGCCGGGGTGCACCCGCTGCTGCTGGCCATCGGCAGCGAACGCTACGTGCCCTACGCCGGCGAACGCCAACCGCAGGAACTGATCACCTGCGGCATGGCCCTCCTGGGTTCCACCCAGACCTCGCTGTCCAAGTACGTGCTGATCATGGCCCACGAGGACGCGCCCTCCATGTCCACGCACGACTTCCCCGGCTTCTTCACGCACATGCTGGAGCGCACCGACTTCACCCGCGACCTGCACTTCGTCACCCGCACCACCATCGACACCCTGGACTACACCGGCATCAGCCTGAACCAGGGCTCCAAGCTGGTGTGGGCGGCGGCGGGCCCGCGCAAGCGGGAACTGGCCGATACCCTGCCCGGCGACCTGCCGCTGGATGCGCGTTCGGACGACGACCAAGCGGTCACTTCGGGCGGCAGCTTCGGAGATCCGCGCCTGTTCGGCAGGGGCATCGTGGTGCTGCGTGGGCCCAAGCATACCGCGAAGCGCGACGAGCACGACCCGGCCATGCACGCCCTGGCCGCCCGCCTGGCCCATGCGCACGGACTGGACGGCCTGCCCCTGTTCGTGGTGGTGGACGACCCGGCCTTTACCGCCGCCAACTGGGACAACTTCCTGTGGGTGGTCTTCACCCGGTCCGACCCGGCCACCGACATGTATGGCGCGGGCGAATTCACCCACTGCAAGCACTGGGGCTGCACCGGCCCGCTGGTCATCGACGCCCGGCTGAAATCATTCCACGCCCCGGCGCTGGAAACCGACCCCGACGTGGAACGCCGCGTGGACGCGCTGGCCGCACCCGGCGGCCCGCTGCACGGCTACCTGTAGCCTCCGCCCCTTCCTTCCCCACTGCCCCCATCGCGCACCTTCCGGCGGCGCGGCGACCAGTTCGCCGCGCCGCCTCTCTCATCAACAACCATTTATAAACATTCCTCTTTGCCCCCGGCGCGGCATTCCGCCATCCCGACGTCACCCGTTTGCCACGCGCAAACCCCCTTTTCCGCTGTCCTTTTCTTGAACTTGTGCTACATTTGGCGTAATACTGCATGCCCATCCCTGCGGCACCGTTCTCTGGCGCGCCGTCGGGACAGTTTCCTACCGTTCGCAGAGGTTGCCATGCCCCATTCCGGCCCCGAGTTGCTGACCCGGCCCGCCGCCCCCTCCATTGCCCCCGCCCGCATTCCCGATGCGGACGCGGACACCGGCATGTGCACCGTTCCCCTGCAGCCCTTTGCCACCAAGATGGCCCGAGCCGGGCTGCCTTCCCCGCTTGTGGCGCTGTTCGCCTCCTATCTGGAGGAACTGGCCTGCGGCAGCACCGGGCTGATTCCCGAATCGGACATCCTGCCCGTGGGCCGCGACGACCTGCCCCTGCTGGACGACCTGGCCCCCTACGCCGCCACCGGACGCGCCCGCCTGCGCGAGGCCGCCTGCATCAAACTGAACGGCGGCCTTGGCACCAGCATGGGCATGACCCATGCAAAGTCGTTGCTGCCCGCCAAGGACGGGGCCACCTTTCTCGAACTCATCGTGCGCCAGGCCGAGCACCAGCGCCGTACCCACGGCGGGCCTTCACCGCTGCTGTTCATGAACAGCTTCTCGACCCACCAGGACACCCTGCGCGCGCTGGACGTGCTGGGCCTGCATCACACCGGCAGACCGGGCACCTTTTTGCAGCACCGCTTTCCCAAGGTGTCCCGGACAACCCTGCTGCCCGTGGAGTACCCGGAAAACCCGGACCTGGAATGGAACCCGCCCGGCCACGGCGACCTGTACGCCGCCCTGGCCCTGTCCGGGCACCTTGTCCGGCTGCTGGAATCGGGCCGCCGCTACGCGCTCATCTCCAACGCAGACAACCTGGGCGCCACGCTGGACCCGGCCATTCTCGGCTACCTCATGGAAGAGGACATCCCCTTCCTGATGGAATGCGCGCCGCGCACCCCGTCCGACCGCAAGGGAGGGCACCTGGCCCGCTCGCGCCAAGGGGGGCTGGTGCTGCGCGAACTGGCCCAGTGCCCGGACGGGGACATGCCCCGCTTCCAGGACATCGCGCGTTACGGGCTGTTCAACACCAACAACATCTGGCTGGACCTGCTCGCCCTGCGCCAGCACATCGACGAGCACGGCCTGCTGCGCCTGCCCATGATCCGCAACCCCAAGACCGTGAATCCCCGCGACCCCGATTCGGAAAAGGTCTGGCAGGTGGAAACGGCAATGGGCGCGGCCATTTCGCTGTTCCCCAGGGCGCGGGCCATCGTCACCCGGCGCGAACGCTTTCTGCCGGTGAAAAAGTGCAGCGACCTTCTGGTGCTGTGGTCCGACCGTACCCTGCTGGAACCCGATGGCCGCGTGCGCCCCAACCCCGCCTGCACCACCCCCAACGTGCTGGTGGAACTGGATGGCGCCCATTACGGCACGTGGGACCGGCTGATGGCCCGTTTTCCGCACGGGGCACCCTCGCTGCTGCACTGCGATGCGCTGGCCGTGCATGGCGATGTGCTGTTCGGCGGCAGCGTGACCGCGCGCGGGCGGGTGGTGGTGCGCAACCCCTCGTGCATGCAGGCCGTCATTCCTCACGGCGCGGTGCTGGAAGGCGACGTGTACCTGTGACCACGCCCCCAGCGTAGCTGCTCCGTTGCCGCACCCGCATCCCCGCGCTGCAGCGGGCGCGTTCGCCTTGGGGCACAGGGCATTCGCCTCATCCCGCTCCCCCTTCTCTCCCATGCCCCCCCATGCCGCGCATGCATGACCATGCGCGTAACCACGCGCGGCCATTTCTAGATTTTTTCTTGAGCTTTTTTTCACTCTGACCTAACGTGCCCCGTGAGACCGGTGTGCACGGGGGCATGCTTGGCAATTGCCTGCGCCCGTGTGGCGCGCATGCAGGCCATGCGGCCCGGCCCGCCGGAACGGAGACGCAGGTGGAGCACGTCGTGCCGCCGCCGTCACCGCCCCGCAGGACGACAGCCGCACCCCGAGCAGGGAGGGCGAACATGCCTCAGGTTGCCGCCAGGATATCGTCGGACCAGGAACGCTGGCTCAAGGACTACTTCCGCACCAAGAGCGCCGGGGCGGAATTCATTCTGCCGTGGGCCGTGGATACCTTTTTCCGCGCCATTTCCGCCATCAAGGGCATCTTTTCCGGGCCCGAACTCAAAACCATCATCGAGGCCCACCGCGACCTGCGCCTGCTGCCCGACCACACGCGGCTATCCTACCTGCTGCTGCGGGTCATGGACGCCTGCGACGTGGGCATGGTGCACACCAAGCACGGCGCCAGCAAGGCCAGCCTGGAAGCCAAGCTGAAACGCCTGGACGACACCCAGGCCACCGCGCTGATGGTCTGGGCCGCCGCCTACTGGGTCAGCCGCAACTGCACCGCCGACAGCCTGGACGAGTACATCAAGGAATACTGAGCCGTTGCGGTTTCGCTCCGCCGCCGGACCGTGCCCGTGTTGCGGGTTTGCCCGCAGACGAAGCGGGGCACCCCGAAAGAGTGGCAGCCCGGACACGACGCCAACACGACGCGGCAGCAACCGAACCGGACACCGGACAATGGGGCAACCGGACCACCGGACGGAACGGCAAGGGGCGCCGGATCATGATGATCCGGCGCCCCTTGCGTTTCCCCCACGGCGTGGCGGTTATCCGTTCTTCCCCGGCCCGGCCTCAGGCGTGAAAAAGCGCAGCCGTAGCGCATTGCTGACCACGGAAACCGACGAAAGGGCCATGGCCCCGCCCGCGATCATGGGCGACAGGGTGGGCCCGCCAAAGGCGTGCAGCAGCCCCGCCGCCACGGGAATTCCCAACACGTTGTAACCGAAGGCCCAGAACAGGTTCTGGCGGATGTTGCGCACCGTGGCCCGGCTGAGGGCAAGGGCCGTGAGCACCCCGTCCAGCCCGCCGCGCAGCAGCACGATGTCGCCCGCCTCCACCGCCACGTCGATGCCGGTGCCCATGGCGATGCCCACGTGGGCGCGGGCCAGGGCCGGTGCATCGTTGATGCCGTCACCCACCATGCCCACCACGTGGCCCTCGGCCTGCAACGCGCTGATGGCCTGTTCCTTCTGATCCGGCAGCACTTCGGCCCGCACGTCATCGATGCCCGCCTGCCGGGCCACGGCCAGGGCGGTGCGGCGATTGTCGCCGGTCAGCATCACCACGCGCACGCCCATGCCCCGCAGGCGGTGCACCACTGCCGGGGCTTCCGGCTTCAGCGGGTCTGCCACGCCCAGCAAGGCGGACATGCGGCCATCCACAGCCATGTACAACGGGGTGCGGCCCTGTTCGGCCAGCGCATCGGCACGGGCAGTGACGTGGGGTGCATCGTTCCCTGCCACGTTCTCCGCCGCCATGAAGGCCGCATTGCCGATGGCGACGGCCCGTTGCGCACCATCATCAGTCACCACACTGCCGCGCACGCCCTTGCCGGGCACGGCCAGAAAGTCCTGTACCGGCCACGGGGCTAGGCCGCGCTCCGTGGCTCCGGCGACCACGGCCTCGGCCAGGGGGTGTTCGGACAGGGCTTCCAGCGAGGCAGCCAGGCGCACCAGCGCGGGTTCGTCAAAAGGCGCGCTGCCGGGGGCTGGCGCGACACCTTCACCGCTGCCGGAAACGGGAACCACATCCGTCAGGCGCGGACTGCCCACAGTGAGCGTGCCGGTCTTGTCGAACACCAACGCGGTCAGCCGCCCGGCATGTTCCAGCGCCTCGCCGCTCTTGATCAGCACGCCCAGTTGCGCGCCGCGCCCGGTGCCCACCATGATGGAGGTGGGCGTGGCCAGCCCCATGGCGCACGGGCAGGCAATGACCATCACCGCCACGAAAATGCGCAGCGCAAACGTGAATTCCGCACCGGCGACATACCACGCCACGCCAGCCAGCACCGCCAGCGCCATCACCGCCGGGACGAACCACAGGCTCACCCGGTCGGCCAGATTGGCGATGGGCGCCTTGGACCCCTGGGCGTCCTGCACCAGCCGGATGATGCGCGCCAGCACGGTATCCGCGCCCACCCTTTCCGCACGCATGACGAACGAGCCGTGCCGGTTGATGGTGCCGCCCGCCACCGGGTCGCCGGGGCTCTTGGTCACGGGCAGGCTTTCGCCGGTCAGCATGGCCTCGTCCACGCTGCTGGTGCCCTCTTCCACCACGCCGTCCACGGCAATGCGCGCGCCGGGGCGCACCAGCAGCCGGTCACCGGCCCTCACGGAGGCCACGGGCACCTCGCGCGCCTCGCCGCCCTCCATGCGCAGGGCGGTGTCCGGCGCAAGCTCCATCAGGGCCTTGATGGCCTCTGACGTGCGGGTGCGCGAGCGCAGTTCGAAGTACTTGCCCAGCGACACCAGCGCAATGAGCACCGCCGCCGACTCGTAGTACAGGTCCATGACCCGCCGGGCCACCTCCACCCCAAGGCCGATCTCCACCGTGTTCCACAGGCTGTAGGCAAAGGCCGCGCCCGTGCCCACGGCCACCAGCGAATCCATGTTGGGAGCAAGGCGGGCCAGATTGCCGAAGCCGATGCGGTAGAAGTCGCGCCCGAACCACATCACCGGCAGCGTCAGCAGCAGTTGCGCCAGCGCGAAGCCGAACGGCGCATGGTGCGGATCGAGCCAGGCGGGCAGGGGCAGGCCCGCCATATGGCCCATGGACAGCACCAGCAACGGAATGGTGAAGGCGAATTCGCGCACCAGCTTGCCGCGCATGCGGGCGAGGCGGGCTGCGGCTTCCTCGCGCTGGGATTCCCACAGGGCGGTGCCGGAATCCTGCCGGGCCAGGATGCGCTCCGCCGAAAAGCCAAGGTCCGCGATGCGCGCGGGAATGGCCACTGCAAGGGCATCCGCCGCGTCCGGAGCCAACCCCGGCGCGGGGGTGACCTGGGCTGTTTCCGTGGCCAGGCTGACCGTGACGGCGGCCACCCCCTCCATCTGGCCCACGGCGCGCTCGATGCGCGCGGAGCAGGCCGCGCAATGCATGCCGCTCACGGCGTAGCGCAGCAGGCCGTCGTCAGGTTCGGCAGTGGATGCGAGATCTGGCAGCACGGCCTCGAAGCCAAGATCCTTCACCCGCGCGGCAATGTCATCCAGATGCAGGGCGGCGGGGTTCCACGCCACATCCATGGTCTCGGTGGCCAGGTTCACGCTGATGCGCGACACCCCGTCCATCTGGCCCACCATGCGCTCTATGCGGCCCGCGCACACCGCGCAGGTCATGCCGCGTACCGGCAGTATCTGCCGGGACAGGGCGGGGGCGACATCCCCAGCCGGAGCGGAAGAGGCGTCCCCTGCCTGGACGGGAGAGGTGCCGGAAGCAGTGGCGCGCTGTTGCGGACCGCCGGGCAATTCGTCGGACAATCCTTCGGGCGTGGTCATGCAGGCTCCTGCGGTCAGCGTCATGCGGTAGCAGACAAGGAAATTGCTGCCCCGGCACCGACCGAAACGACGTCCCCGGACCACGGCGGCCTGTTGCCAAACCGCACCCCGGAGCCTATGTTTTGAAAGGCGTTCTCATTGAAGTAATCCCGTGCCCGCCGCAAGGCAAGGGTGCGCGCACCATTCATGACCCGCAAGCCTAGGAGCCAGCCATGCCCAGCGTTACCGTGAAGGGAATGTCGTGCAATCACTGCAAGATGTCTGTGACCAAGGCCGTTGCCGGGATTTCCGGCGTCAAGGATGTGGACGTCAGCCTGGAAAAGGGCGAGGCCGCATGGACCGAATCGGCCCCGGTGGACGTGGACGCCGTGAAGGCCGCCATCCGCAAGGCCGGATTCGACGTGGAATAAACCCTTCCGGGCCACGCGCCGTGCCCTTGCGGGCGGCGGACATGAAAAAGCGGGACGGCGCATGGCCATCCCGCTTTTTGCGTTTGCGAAGTATCTCGACAGGTAGGGGCTGTTTCCAAATCGGGAAATCAGGACAAGCTCACCGGAATTTATTGGACGCGAACCTCGATGGTCTTTTCCCCGCTCTTGACCACTTCATGCTTGGCGGGTGCGGCCTTCAGATCCAGCACGATGCGGGTGTTCTCGCCGTAGCGGCCCACGCGCACCTTTTCGATGATCCGGTTGGAAGGCACCGCAGGCGCGGACACCGACCAGGCGCCGACCAGGTCCAGGGCCAGCCGGTCGGGGTTGGGCAGCACGATGTACTTGTACTGGATGGGCGCATCGCCTTGCAGATGCAGGATGGCCGTGCTGCCCGAGAACTTGATGGTGGCAGAGGTGATGGCATGGCCGCCCTTGGCCGCCTGCGGCGATGCAGGGGCAGGTGCGGCGGCCTGCGGCTTGGCGGCAGGAGCGGCCTGCGGCTTGGCGGCAGGGGG
>NZ_VSMK01000023.1 GCF_011682075.1 Nitratidesulfovibrio liaohensis | reverse complement strand
GCGCAGCGCCCGCACGACAGGCAGCGGTCGGCCAGTTCACGCGCGGGCTTGAGGCCAAGGCGCCCCGGCTCGTCGCGCAGGGCGGCGAACACCAGATGCTTGGCGCGGGGAGAAAGTTCTTCCTGCCCGGTGGTCAGAAAGGCGGGGCACACGGCGGTGCACTGGCCGCACAGCAGGCAGGCGCGGGGCTGCCCGGCGGTGTCGCCCGGCGTGCCGCCGTTCGTCGTGGATCTGGAAGTGGTGTCCGTGCTCATGGTGTGTTGCCGCCCCCTAGGGGCGCTTATAAATTAGGATTTTTGCTCCGTTGGCAAGGAAAACGAGTCAGCCATTAGGGAGTGCGGCAGCCGTTAGGCAAGCTTGCGAGCCTTACGGATGGCGACCGCAGCGCATACTCTTCTGGTATTCGACCGAGCCTTAGCCGTTAGGTGAGCGGAGCGAACCTTTACGGATAAGGACAGCAAAGCCATGGCAGACGAAGTTTGACCGCGTTGCGCACGATGTCCGTAGGGCTCGCAAGCTCGCCCAACGGCCACGCTTCGCGCCCTCCGGGTCGGAAGCCAACGGACGAAAAGACAATTTAGAAGTGACCCTAGTAGGCCTTGTCCGGGTTCATGATGCCCAGCGGATCGAAGGCGTGCTTCACCTGGCGCATCAGTTCCGTTTCCAGAGGCGAAAGTTGCAGGTGCAGGAATTCCTTCTTGGCCATGCCCACGCCGTGCTCGCCGGAAAGGGTGCCGTCCATGGAGCGGACAAGTCGCATCACTTCCACGGTGGCGGCGTCGGCGCGGGTGGTTTCCGAAGGGTCAGCCCCGTCGTACATGATGTTCACGTGGATGTTGCCGTCGCCCACGTGGCCGTAGGTGAGGATGGGCAGGTCGTGCGCCTGTGCGATGGCCCGGATGCCCGTCAGCGCGTCCAGCAGGCGACCGCGCGGCACGGCGATGTCCTCGCCGATCTTGTTGGGGCGCACCAGATACGACGAAGGGCTGATGCCGCGTCGCATGGCCCACAGGGGTTCTTCCTCGTCGTGGCCCACGCCGTGGGCGGACCATACCGGCGGTTCGTTGCCCGGGGTTCCGTCCGCGGCATCGCCGGCGGTGTGCAGGGCATCATGCATGCGGCGCACTTCCAGCGGCAGCGATTCGCGGCTGCCGTCCAGGCGGATCAGCAGCGCGCCGCGCACGCTGTCGGGCCACGGGGGCGTCTGGCGGCGGGCCACGCAGTCCAGCACTTCCGGGCTCAGGAATTCCAGCGCCACCGGCAGGATGCCCGCGCGGAAGATGCGCCGCACCCCGTGCATGGCCGCTTCCATGGAGTCGAACCCGGCCAGCAGGGTGGCCGTGGCCTGCGGCAGGGGCAGCAGCTTCAGCGTGATGCGGGTGACGATGCCGAGGGTGCCTTCCGACCCCACGAACAGGCGGGTAAGGTCCAGCCCCACCACATTCTTGTGGCAGCGACCCCCGGTGCGCAACACCTTGCCGCCGGGCAGCACCGCCGTCAGCCCCAGCACGTATTCGCGGGTGACGCCGTACTTCAGGGCGCGCATGCCTCCCGCGCAGGTGGCCACGTTGCCGCCGATGGTGGAGATCTCGATGCTGGCCGGGTCCGGCGGGTAGAACAGACCGCGCGCCTCCACGGCGCGTTGCAGGTCGGAGGTGACCACGCCCGGCTCCACCTCTGCCACGAAGTCGTCGTCCGCGATGTCGAGGATGCGGTTCATGTGCAGCAGGGAAACCACGATGCCCGGCCGGTCGGGCACGCAGGCCCCCACCTGGTTGGAGGCGCGGCCCCGTGCGTATACGGGCAGGCGTTCCGTCTGGGCCAGGCGCAGCAGTTCCACCACCTGCGCTTCGGTGGTGGGGCGCACCACGGCCAGCGGGGTGCCCATGCGGCGGCCCGCGTCGGTGGCGAAAACCAGGGTCTGCTCCGGCGTGAGCAGCAGCGAATCGCCGGGAAAGATGTCGCGCAGGGAACGTTCCTGCGTGGCGGTAAGGTGGGGGGCTTGGGTGGACACGGGGCTATCCGGCTGATGCGGTTGGGGATTGGCTGGGAGATGGCCGGGGGGAGGGGGGATTTTAAAGCGTTGATGCAGGTGCAAACCGTCCTTTTCTGGCGCTGGCAGGTAGGGTTCGATGCTGCCAGCGCCCGAACGGATGGTTTGCAGGGACAGGCTAGAACCGGGCCAGTTCGCGCTCGGTATCCCGATCGGCGGCGCGCTTCTTGAGGTCCTCGCGCTGGTCGTGCAGCTTCTTGCCGCGCCCCACGGCTATTTCCACCTTCACCCGGCCCTTGCTGAAGTGCAGGTTTACCGGCACCACGGTCAGGCCCTTCTGGGCCACGCGCAGGGCCAGCGTGTTGATCTGCTTGGCGTGCAGCAGCAGCTTGCGGTCGCGGTCGGGGTCGTGCTGGGCGTAGCCCGCGTTGTCGTAGGGGGCAATGTGCAGGCCTACCAGAAAGGCTTCGCCGTTGCGGAAATCCACGTAGCTGTCGCGGAAGTTCACGTGGCCCGCGCGCAGGCTTTTGACCTCCGAGCCGGTCAGGACGAGGCCTGCCTCCATGAAATCGTCGAGTTCATAGAGATGCCGGGCCTTCTTGTTCTGGGCGATAAGGGCGGGAGAGGGTTTCTTGCTCATATATTTGGGGAATGTTCGTGCGGTTGATGGCGCGTATGCGGGGGGAACCCCCCGGCGGGGCGGCGATGGAGGGCCGGATGGCGGCGGCTGCGTGGTGAAACGAGCGCCGGGTTCCGGGGCCGCGCTGTGAAGTGGCGCGCAAGGGGTTTCAAGACCAGAAATCGGCGGGAATGGCAAGGGTTGGGGGCGGGCGCTACGCTGAAGGGGGAGACAAGGCGAGGTCGTGCGCGGTTGCACCCGGCTTCTACGAAGACAGTCCAGCCCTGTTGAATACGCCCGATTTCGTTATGCCTCCGGCGGGCAAGGGGCCGCAGAGCGGCGGCCCCTTGCAACCCCGCGCTCCAGGGGGGCTTCGCCAGCTCTGCTATCTTCATCCGTAAGACTCGCGTTTCACGCTCGCCTAACGGCTGAAGTCCCTGAACCCCCGACGTTTCCTGCGCCGCATTCTTACGCCGGGCAGCTTCCCTGCGGCGCTGGCGCGCCTCGGGCGATCTGCCCGGCTGAATGCGTATGCGCGCAATGCTCTCGGTATCCTGGCCTAGCTCCGTGCCTTTATCTCCATTCTTCCTGCACCGCATTCCTTTCGTCGCCAGCTTCCCTACGGCGCGTAGCGCCTCCGGGTGATCTGGCGACGAGAATGCGATGTGCGCGAATCTCTCGCAGCCTTGGGCTACAGGGTACATCAAGTGCATTGTGGTGCGGTTGCCAACACGGGTGGGACGGGGAGCGAATGCTGTGAAGTAATCAGTAGGTGACCACGAAGAAATGCGTGCCAGTGCTTGGTTGGTATGAAAACTCCATGGGGCGAGGTCTGCGGCTTGGAGTGAACGCCCGTTAAGACGGCAATGTGATGTGCGTAGAAGCGAGTGACGCCGGGTTTTGGCGGCGGCACATGCGTCGCAACGGGGGCGTGGGTAAAGGCACCCTCGCGTGGCAGTGGCAGCGGGAGCGTTGCGCGCATTGGCGTCACCGGCGGCAGATCACCCGGAGGCGCCCCGGCGCCGGAGAGAAGCTGCCGCCGAAGGGACGCCGCGCAGGAAACGCTGGGGGTCCAGGGGTGGCGAAGCCCCCCTGGAGCGCGGGGTCGCAAGGGGCCGCCGCTCAGCGGCCCCTTGCCCGCCGGAGGCATAACGAAATCGGGCGTGTTCAACAGGGCTGTACTGTCTTCGTAGAAGCCGGGTGCAGCAGCGCTGAACCTAAATCCAACCCGCCGGAGGCATAACGAAATCGGGCGTGGTCTACCGGGCTGGCGTGTCTTCGTAGGTGCGTGCGCATTGGAGCTACGCGCCATCCGACCCCGCTCCGCGAGAAAGGCGTCAGCCCCTAATCATCCTGGTCCAGCATGGACGAGAAGAACGTCAGTTCTTCCGGGAAGCGATTGTAGATCGTTTCCTTCACCATGCGGTTGATGGTCGAGACGGTGGACGCACTCAGCACGTCGCGCAACAGTTCCTTGCACTCTTCCATGTTGGTGCGCCGCAGAATGTGCTTGATGCCCGGTATGGCCTGCGGGGCGATGGATATGGCGTCTATCTGCATGCCCAGCAGGATGGGCAGGCAGTACGGGTCGGACGCCACCTCGCCGCATACGCACACCGATATGCCCATGCGGTGGGCCGAATCCACCACGTACTTGATGGACCGCACGATGGCGGGGTGCAGCGGCTGGTACAGGTACGAGACGTGCTTGTTGCCGCGGTCGATGCCCAGCGAATACTGGATCAGGTCGTTGGTGCCGATGCTGAAGAAGTCCACTTCCTGCGCCAGTGCCTCGGAAATCAGCACGGCGGAGGGCAGTTCCACCATGATGCCCACGGGCATGTCCGGGTCGTAGGGCTGGCCCGCCGCGTCCAGTTCGGCCCGCACCTCGTTCAGGATGTGCTTGGCCTGCCGCAGTTCGTGCAGCCCCGAGATCATGGGAAACAGCAACGACGCCGTGCCGTGCGCGCTGGCCCGCAGGATGGCCCGCAACTGCCGCCGGAACACGTCCTGATGGCGCAGGCAGAAGCGGATGGCCCGCAGTCCCAGGGCCGGGTTGGGTTCTTCCAGCTGGCTCTGCTCAGACAGCATCTTGTCCGCGCCCACGTCCAGCGTGCGGAACACTACCCGCCGGGGCGAAAGCAGCCCGGCAAGCTGGGCATACTCGTCGTACAGTTCTTCTTCCGTGGGCGAGGTGCGGCGGTTCAGAAAGGCGTATTCGGTGCGGTACAGGCCCACGCCGTCGGCCCCGCCGTCCAGCACCTGGGGCACTTCCTCCACCAGTTCGATGTTGGCCTGCACGTCGATGCGGTAGCCGTCCAGGGTTTCCGCGGGCAGGGTGGACTGGCGGCGGATGGATTTCTGATAGTTTTCGAACTGGTACTTGAGGTCGGTGTAGTCGGCCAGTTCCGCCTCGTCCGGGTCAACCAGGATGAGGCCGCGCAGGGCGTCCACGATGACCAGGTCGCCGTCGCCCACGGATTCTTCCAGCGACGAGACGCCGACCACGGCGGGAATTTGCAGGCTGCGCGCCAGAATGCCGGTGTGCGAGGTCTTGCCGCCCTCCGCCGTGGCGAAGGACATGATCTTGACCGTGGGCAGGCCCATGGCGTCCGCCGGGGTCAGGTCGTGGGCCATGAGCACGATGCGCTCGTCCGGGGGGCGCAGCGGTTCGGCGTGGCGGCCCACAAGGCGCGTCTGGATGCGTTCGGCCACGGCGCGCACGTCCTGCACGCGTTCGCGGATGTACGGGTCCTCGATGGCGGAGAACGCGGCGGCAATGGCCTCCACAGCCTGGTCCAGCGCCCATTCGGCGCAGATGTGATGGTCGCGGATGCGTTGCGAGGCGGCGCGGATAAGCTTGGGGTCCTGGCAGATCATCATGTGCGAATTGATGATCGCGGCGTGGTCGCGCAGTTCGGCGGGTACGTTGTCACGGGCGCGGGCAAGGTCGTCGCGCACGTCGCTGGCGGCCTGCTCAAGGCGGGCCACCTCCGAATCCGCCGCACCGGGCGGAATGATTTCGAACGAGACGCTTCTGCGGCGGCGGTTGGTGAAGAACGCCTTGCCGATGGAAACGCCCGCCGAAACGGCTATGCCTTGCAGGATCTCGCGCGCCACCGGCTACTCCTCTCGAAAACGGTTGCGGAACAGGGCGGAAAGGTGCTCCAGCGCGTGTCGCGCATCGGCCCCCACCCCGCGCAAGGTAAGGCGCGTACCCTTGGCGGCGGCCAGGGACAGGATGTCCAGAATGCTCTTGGCGTCCACTTCCATGCCATCCATGGCAAGAAAGAGCTCCGCGCCGAACTTCTGCGCTTCCTGGGCCAGGCGGGCGGCTGGTCTGGCGTGCAGGCCCTGGTCGTTGGCCACGCACACCGTCACGGTAAGTCCTTCCTGCGTCTCTTCGATGGGTTCCTGCACGTCGTGTATCCTGTCGGCTATAGCGTCGGTATGGTTCGTGATGCGGGCGGCGTTCAGAAGTGCTGCCAGGGGCTGTTTCCAAATTAGGCTTTTCGTTCGTTGGCAAGGAAAACAAGCCTGCCATGAGGAAGTGCCTCAGCCGTTATGCGAGTCTCCGAGCATTTACGGATGAGGACCGCAAAGCGTACTTCTTATCGTATTCGACCGGCATGGCAGGTGAAGTTTGAAGCAGCCAACGGGCGAAAGAACAATTTAGAAACAGCTCCTAGAAGCCCCAGGGCAACGGCATCCAGTCATCGGCCCACGGCAGGGCGAAGGCCGCGGCGGTGGCGCAGACGGCCAGAAAAATTCGCGAAACGTGAAAACGCCCGATCAGCCACGAGGCCAGCATGAGCAGCAGCGCGGACAGCGTCCAGCGCGGGGCATGCTGGTGATGCGGCCAGATCAGCCACAACAGGCCCGCCAGCACCACGGCGTTGCACAGCTTCAGCTTTTCGCCCCAGTTGATGAGGTCCCACTGCTTCAACCGTTGCAGCACCTTCAGCCCTTCGCGCAGGCCCGCAGCAAAGGTGAACAGCTTGAACACCTGCAACGAGACGAACAGCATCAGGCTCCACAGGAAGGCCGCGCCGTTGTTGCCCGAAACCACCAGCGCGCAGGTGGTCAGCGACCAGAACACCAGCATGCTGCCGCCGAACACCGAATCGCCGATGGCCGACAGGGTGTACACGGTGGTGTCCTTCAGGCTGCGCAGCACCTCTGCCGGAAAGGTGCCGCGCGCGATGCGCGCTTCCAGCGACAGGAACGTGCCCACCAGCAACGGCGCCCAGAACGGATGCGTATTGAAATGGCGCAGGTAGCGCTTGCGCGCCTCTCGCCGGGCGCGCGGGTCCGGGTAGATGGCGGCCAAGCCCGGTTCCATGGCGAACACGATGCCGATGTTCTGGTGCCCGCGCGTGTTGAACGCCGCGCCCACGAGATACGACCGCAGAAAACACAGCAGCAGCGTCTTGGCGTCGGGCATGGCGTTGGCGGAAGTGGGCATGGAGCACCGTGGCAAGGCCGTTGTGGTGTTGAGAGCCTGTCTGCCTGCTTGGCCTGTCTGGCCGGGGCGGGGTCGGGATGCGCGCCAGGGAATGTCCCTAGCGCGCGTCCTGCATCAGCTTGTAGATATCCTTCACCGTCCAGCCCCGGGTTGCCTCGTGCACCCTGCGGGCCAGTTCGCGCGGTTTCTCGTCGGGGGCCGCCCTGGCCTCGTCGGCCAGCAGGGCCAGCACCTCTGCGCGCGGGGTGGCGGTCACGGATTCCGGAGGACCGATGACTACCGTGATTTCTCCAAGTAATTCACGGGTCAGCTGCGCCCTGTCTTCCAACCTTAGAAGGATAAACTCCTCGTGAGGCTTGGTCAATTCCCGAGCGATGCAGCACTCGCGCGGACCAAGAACGGCATGGGCGGCGTCCAGCGTATCGGCCAGCCTGTCCTTGCGTTCGAAAAAGACCAGGGTGGTGCGCACGTTGGCGTATTCCGCGAACAGCTTTTCCACGTCAGAGCGCTTGCGCGGCGGAAACCCCAGAAAGGTGAACGGCTGCGGGGCAATGCCGCTGCCCGCCAGCGCGGTGATGGGGGCCGAGGGGCCGGGCAGCACCGAAACGTCGATGCCCTCTGCCCGGCAGGCGCGCACCAGCCGAAAGCCGGGGTCGGCCATCAGGGGCATGCCCGCGTCGGAAATGAGCGCGATGTGGGCCCCGGCGCGCAGTTCGTCGAGGATGCGCGGCAGGCGCTCTTCCTCGTTGTGGTCGTGAAAGCTCATGAACCGCTGGGCGGTCAGGCCGCATCGGGCAAACAGCTGCCCGGCGCGCCGGGTGTCTTCCGCCAGCACCAGCGCGGCTTCGGTCAGCACGTCGCGGGCACGGGGCGAAAGGTCACCAGGGTTGCCAAGCGGTGTCGCCACCACCCAGAGACGCGGTGAGGTCGAAAGCATGGGGGTAGTGCTCCAGCGTCAGGGTTGCCCCGTCGTGCACCACGCACACGAGGTCGAAACGGCATGGCTTGTCCCAGCAATCGTGGGCGGCCAGGTATTGTCGGGCGGCGCGAACCAGCTTGCCGCGCTTGGCCGGGGTCAGTGCCTCGTCCGGGCGGGCGGGGCCGCTGGCGGCGCGGGTTTTTACCTCCACGAACACCAGCATTCCTCGGTCGTCGCAGACGATGTCCAGTTCCAGACCGCCATGCCGCCAGTTGCGGGCCAGCACCCGCAGGCCGCGTTGGGCCAGCAGCCGGGCCGCCGCCTCTTCGCCCCGTGCCCCAATGGCTGCATTGCCGGTGGCGGATGCCGTGGTCGGGGGGGCGGCGCGGGGCGGAGTCACAGCAGGGTTCCCTGCGTCTGGGGCGGTTCCGGCCGCACCCCGCGAAAGGTGGCCCGGTGTTGCGGGCAGGGGCCGTGTTCGGCAATGGCCGCCATGTGCTCCGCCGTGCCGTAGCCCTTGTGCACGGCCAGACCGTAGTGGGGAAAACGGCGGTCCAGTGCTGTCATGAGTTGGTCGCGAAACGTCTTGGCCAGGATGGATGCGGCGGACACCGCCGGAACCAGAGCATCGCCCCCCACCACGGCGCGCTGCACGGGCGCGGGAAACGGGGGGGCAGGGGTGGCCTGATCCGAACGGGCCGAACTGACCGAACGGACCGAGTTGACCGGATGGGCCGAACCGATCGGACGGGCCGGGCAGGGGGGCTGCCCGGCGAACACGGCGGCGGGGATGATCTTGTCCCCGTCGATGATCAGCGGAACATCGGACAGGTCGAATTTGCCAGACACACTGGGCAGGCCATGCAGAGCGAGCAGGGGCGCCGGAGTCCGGCCGGGGGCGTTCGCCGCATTCCGTACCGCGTGGCCGGGGCGCAGGAAGCGCACGGCGCGCCACATGGCGTGGAAGGTGGCCTGCAGGATGTTGATGCGCTCGATGTCGCGCGGCCAGACCACGCCCAGGCCCCAGGCCACGGCGTGCTGGCGGATGCACGGGGCCAGGGCCTCGCGTTTGGCGGCGGTGAGCTTCTTGGAATCGGTCAGCCCGGAAAGGTCGGGCAGCAGGGCGGCCAGGGTGGCCGCGTCGGCGTGGGGGGGCAGGATGACGGCGGCGGCTACCACGGGCCCGGCAAGGAGATC
>NZ_VSMK01000033.1 GCF_011682075.1 Nitratidesulfovibrio liaohensis | reverse complement strand
CTTCCGATCTGTGGCGTGCACATCGGCCAGGACGGCGAGCCTGTCGGGGCTGACGGTGACCAGCGGGCGCAGGATGAGGGTGTGCGCCGCACCAGCGGAGCCGGAAGGGGCAGGCGCTGCCGCCGGGGTGCCGTGTGCTGCCGCCGTAGCGGGCCGTTCCACGCGTTCCAGCACCCCCAGTTCGCGGGCCATCAGTTCGCCGGTGACCAGGTCGATGCCCAGGGGGGCGCGGGTGTCGCCCAGGACGGCAAAGGACGTTCCGTCCAGCACCCTGCCCACGGCATCGCCGGGGCGTACCGGCCGGGTGGGGTCGCCGTAGGGTTGCAGCAGCCCCGTGAGGGCGGCGGGCTGCACGGGTTGCCACGCGGCGGGGGGATTTTCCGATGGCGGCAGGGCGGAAGGCGCCTGGCCGGAGGCGGTCGCGGCGGGGGGGGAAGCGGCGGGTTGTTCCGGCCTGGGGGCGCTGTCGGACATGGGAACTCCGAGGATTGCTCCGGGGATTGCTTCGGGGCCTGTGCGGCGGCCGGCATGAGGGCACCGGTCAGCCGGTGCATGGTGTCGGGCCGAGGCACGGCTGCCGATGCATGCGTGGGTCTGTGTCAGCATAGCATTGCCGATGGCGCGTTGTCAGTCCCCCGGATCGGAGAACACATTCCTCCGGGCATCGCCGCCGGGAGGGGCATTGCCTGTGCCCGCCGAGCAAGCCGGGCGAGCCGAATCAGCAAGGCCAGGGGCAGACGGCGCTGGCGACGCCCAGCCATGTCAGACGCGCGCGGCAAAGCAAACGGGCCGGAAGGTGTCCTTCCGGCCCGTGATGCAATGCATGGGGCGTGGAGCGCGGCGTGCCTTACGCGGCTTCCTTCTTCATGCCCTCGATCAGGCGGCGCAGTTCGGCGGCCTGGTCGGCAAGGTTGCGCAGGTCGGTGTTGGTGGCGTTGACCAGCGTGCCGTTTTCTCGGGCAATGCGGTCGATTTCCTCCACCGAGCGGGTGATCTCTTCGCTGGCGGCGGACTGTTCTTCCGCTGCCGTGGCAATGGCCTGCACCTGCCCGGCGGCGTCGTGGGCCATGGTCACGATCTGCTGCAACAACTCGCCGGAACTGCCGGAAAGGCGCGCCGCGCCGTCGATGGCGTTGACCGCGTCGTCCATGCCTGTGACGTTGGTGCGGGCCAGATCCTGGATGGCCTTGATGGAATCGCCCACTTCCTTGGTGGCGCCCATGGTCTTTTCGGCCAGCTTGCGCACCTCGTCCGCGACGACGGCGAAGCCGCGCCCGGCGTCACCGGCACGGGCCGCCTCGATGGCCGCGTTCAGCGCCAGCAGGTTGGTCTGGTCGGCGATGTCGTTGATCACGTTCATCACATGGCCGATGGCCTCGGACTGCTGCCCCAGGCGGTGCATGTTGTCCTTGAGGTTGCTGGCCAGGTTCTTCAGATCCTGCATGGCCTTCACGGTCTGGCTGACCATGCCCGAGCCTTCGTCGGCCTTGGTGCGCGATGCCTCGGTCTGGTCCGCCGCGCGGCCCGCGTTGCGCGCCACTTCCAGTACCGTGGCGTTCATTTCTTCCATGGCCGTGGCCGTCTCGTTGATGCGGGCCATCTGGGTGTCGGTGCCCCGGCTTATTTCCTCGGACCGGCGGGCGATGTCGTCCGCCGCGTGGTCGATGGCGCGCACCACGCCTTCCAGCCGTCCGGCGGCGGTAAGGATGCCTTCCCTGGTGGCCACGGCGGCCTTGGCCATGGCTTCTTCGGCCTGCTGGGCCGACGCGCGCGCGGCGTCGGCCTGGCGGCCCGCCTCGCGCTGCTTTTCTGTGATGTCGGCGATGTTGTTCTTGAGCGTGGCGACCATGGTGTTCAGCGCGGCCTGCAAGGCCGAAACCTCGTCGCGGCCCCTGGCCTCTATGCGTATTTCCAGGTTGCCATCGGCCACGGCCTGGGCCGCCACCGTGGCTTCACGCAACGGACGCACGATGGACGCGATCAGCATGATACACACGGGTATGACGACCAGCACCAGGATCGCCGCCATGACCGAAAGCTGCCAGGTCAGGGCCTTGTTGGCCAGGCCTTCGAGGTTGGCGTTGATGGCGGCCTTGGCCTCGTCGATGTTGTCGATGTACACCCCGGTGCCGATCCAGAATTTGGTGCCGGGAATCATTTCGGCATAGGCCAGCTTGGGCTGGTCGCCCTTGCCCGGCTTGGGGAAGATGTATTCGATGAAGCCCCCGCCGGATGACGCGCGCTGCGCCAGTTCACGCACGTAGTAGACCCCGTTCTTGTCCTTGTTCTCGGACAGGTCCTTGCCTTGCACGCTCTTGTTGGGGGGCAGGGCCACGTTGGTGGTGCCCTGGTAGACGAAATAGTAGCCGGACTGGTCCTTTTCAAAGCGGATGGTGTCGATGGCCTTGCGCACCATCTCGATGCGAGCTGGCTCGTCGGCCACGTCGGCCACAAGCTGGCCCAGCGCCAGGGCTACAGAGTGGGTGGCCACCTGCAGCTTGGCCTTTTCCTCCGCCAGCATCACCTGCTGGGTTTCGGTGACACCGTGTTCCTTCACCGTGTCGATGGTGGCCACGAAGGCACCCACAACGCCGGTGACGAACAGCACCATGAAAACCAGCAGCGCGATGACGCGCGCGCCGATGGAGAAATTCCTGAACATGCGATCCCCCTTGAGTGTTCGCACAGATTCTCTGGCGTCGGTCTGCCTGCCGCCAGCCAGACCCCGAACAGGGGTTTGGAACAATACTATACGGATGTGATACTCTTGCAAAGAGAGTTGGCGTCGTTGCCGGGAAAAAGTGCTGCCTTCATCTGTTTTCCGGAACGCAAGGGGCCGCCCCCGCAGATGCGGGAACGGCCCCCCTTGTGTCATCTATCGGCGGAAGTCACGCTTACTTCAGGTTTTCTGCCAGAAGTTCCGCAATGTGGCCGACCCTCATGCGGCTGCCGCGCTTTTCGGCGCCGCCGCGAATCTGCATGATGCAGCCGGGGCAGTCGGCCACCATGCGGGTGGCGCCGGTGGCTTCGGCGTTGTTCAGCTTCTTGTCCAGCAGTTCCTTGGACAGTTCCGGGAACTTCATGGAGAAGGTGCCGCCAAAGCCGCAGCACACCGCTTCTTCCTGGGCCGGGCAGTATTCCGAACCGGAAGACGCGATGAGCGCGCGGGGCTGTTCCACCACGCCAAGGCCACGGCACAGGTGGCACGAGGAATGGTAGGCCACCTTTTCGCCCTTGCCCTTGAAGTCGTCGGCGGTCATGCCCAGCACGTCATGGACGAAGGAGCTGAAGTCGATGATCTTGGAGGAGAACAGCTTCACCTTGCCCGCCATGTCCTGCTGCCCGGCAAGGATGTTGGGGTAGCCTTCCTTCAGGTGCGAGGCGCACGAGGCGCACAGGGTGAGGATGTAGTCGTACTTGGCCGCGTCGAACGCCATGACGTTCTGGCGCGCCACGTCGATGGTGGCCTGGCGTTCGGCCATCATCTGCACGGGCAGGCCGCAGCAGCTCTGGTCCATGGGGAAGTCCATCTCCACCCCGCGCGAGGCCAGAACCTTGACGGCGGCCTTCATCTGCTCGGGGTAGACGAAGTCCTGCACGCAGCCGGAGAACAGGGCCACGCGCAGCTTGGCGTTGCTGACGCGGGGACGGATGGTTTCCCATTCGTCGCGGAAGGCCTTGTCCGCGATGGCGGGCAGCGCGCGGAACCCGTGGTCCTTCATGAACATCTGCGGCAGGTGGCGCAGGTACGGGGTGCCGCCGGTGACGGGCTTCTGGGCAAACTTGCCGAAGCGCAGCAGGGTGTGGAAGAGCTTGCGGTTCTTCAGCACCTTGCCGAGCAGGGTGGCTTCAACGGGTGCGCCGTCCTCTTCGCTGAGGCGGGCGCGGATTTCCTTGATCAGGCGGGGCAGGTCGATGCCGCCCGCGCAGATGCTCTTGCACGATTCGCAGTTGATGCAGTTCTGCACCAGGTTGCGGGCCTTGTCCTTGCCGTGGAAGAAGTAGGTGAGGATAAGGCCGATGGCGCCGATGTAGATGTGGCCCATCTTGTGGCCGCCCACCAGGCGGTACACCGGGCACACGTTGGCGCACGCGCCGCAGCGCACGCAGCGCATCACCTGCGAGAACAGCGGGTCCTGGGCCAGGGCGCGGCGGCCGTTGTCCAGGAACACGATGTGCATTTCCTTCTTCTCGTCGGCGGCAGCCTTGCACTCGTTGGCACCGGTGATCCAGGTGACGTACGAGGTGATGGCCTGGCCGGTGGCGTTGCGGGGCAGCACGCGCAGCGACTTCAGGGCGTCGTTCAGGCTGGGGGTCAGCTTGTCCAGGCCGCACAGGGCCACGTGCACGCGGGGCAGCGTGGTGACGAGGCGGGCGTTGCCTTCGTTGGTGACCAGGCCGATGGTGCCCGATTCCGCGATGGCAAAGTTGGCGCCCGAGATGCCCATGTCGGCGGTGGCGAAGTGCTGGCGCAGTTCGCGGCGGGCCACCTTCACCAGGCGCTGGATGTCCACTTCCTGCTTCTGCTTGGTCACCTCGGAGAAGAGGTCGGCCACCTGGTAGCGCGAAAGGTGGATGGCGGGCATGACCATGTGGGTCGGCCCTTCGTGGCGCAGCTGGATGATCCATTCGCCAAGGTCGGTCTCGATCACTTCAAGGCCGTCGTCCTCCAGGCGGTGGTTGAGCAGCGTTTCTTCCGCCGTCATGGACTTGGACTTGACGATCTTCTTGCAGTTCGAGTTCTTGGCGATGCGCGCGATGATCTCGTTGGCCTCGGCGGCGTCTTTCGCCATGTGCACCTTGACGCCGCGCTTCTCGGCCTCTGCCTTGAACTGGGCGTACAGGGCGTCCATGTTCTTCGCGGCGGCGTCCTTGGCGTCGGCCACTTCGGCGATCATGGCCTTTTCGTCCAGCCCGCGGAAGGCGTTGGCGCGGCTGACGGGGTAGGCCGTGGCGAACTTGTCCATGGCCTCGCGCAGAAACTCGTTGTCGAGGGATTCGCGCAGTTCCTTGCGGTATTCTTTCAGGGTCTTGGCGGTTTGCATCAGACTAGTCCTCCAGCATCAGGATGTGCAGTTCCAGCGGACCGTGCACGCCGATGGCCAGCACGCGCTCGATGTCGGCGGTGCGGCTGGGCCCGGTGATGAACGCGGTGTAGCGCGGCGTGCCGGTGTTGATCAGCGCGTTGACTTCCCGCTCGGCGTCGAAGGCCGTGGCCTTGATGCGCGACTTGGGCAGGATGGCCATGTGGATCTCGCTGATCATGGAGGACAGGCGCAGTTCCTCGCTGGTGGAGTCGATGACGCAGGTGCCGGTTTCGGCAATGGCCATGTCGGCATGGGCCACGCCGATGTCGATGCCCGCGAGATGGCCACGCAGGCCCTCGCGGATGCACTTCACGCCGCGTTCGGCGCACAGGGCCGAGAAGGCGGCGTATTCGTCCTCGGAAAGGTTGGGGGCGGCCACAACCTTTTCCTGCTTGGTTTCGCACAGGGCCTCGGCCTTGTCCGAAAGCTTTTCCTCGCAGCCGGAAACCAGCAGCTGGCAGGCTTCCTTCTTGTCACAGACGTCGAGGGCGTAGGCGAAGGCCTCTTTCAGGTTCTTCAGCTCCACCACGGTGGCGCCGACCGCCTCGGCTTTCTCACGCATGAGCCGGGCAAGGTCATTGGTAGCACTCATCAGTACTCTCCCTTTGAAACGGATTTACTGTGCAACGCGCCCTTCGGTGCTTTACGGCGAAACGCGGTTTCGCCAGCGCCTGCGGGGCGGACGGCGCATTCGCGCCGCCAGGGCATTTCCTTCATGTCGAAATGCCCTACTGAATGCCGAGTTGCGCCGTCAGCCGCGCAAGGTCCAGGGCATGCGCCACGAGGTCGGCCCCGCGGCGTATCTTGACCAGTTCGCGCAGCTTCTGGCTGTTCAGGATCTCTTCCATCTTCCGGGCCACGGCGTACGTGTCCTCGCGGACCACGATCACCGGAACCCCCAGCGCCTCTGACCTGGCGCGTATGATCTCATCGGGGGGGATGTTTCCGGTCAGGACCAGGCAAGGGCACTGCCCCTCCAGTGCGACGAGTTGCAGGTCCGTCCGGTCTCCGCCCACGATGGTTGCGCAGTTGGCGTGCCGCCGAAAGTGCGCCATGAAGTTCTCCACCTGCATGGTGCCGATGAGGAACCCATCCACGATGCGGCTGGCCCGCGCCGTGCCCGAGACCATGCGACCGCCCAGGCGGTGCGCCAGCTCCGACACCTTGATGGCGTTGAGGAGCGGGTCGTTGGGCACGATGCCGAGCACGGGCACGCCCCGTTCCGCCAGGAACGGCACAAGCACCTCTTCGGCGTCGCGCAGGTAGCTTTCGGGCACGTCGTTGCACAGGACGCCCGCAAGGGCGTCTCCCAGCAGTTCCTTTGCGTACAGGATGGCGTCGTAGTCGATGCCGTGGGCATACCGTTCCACCAGCAGCACCTTGAGGTCGAGGCGCCGGACGACCGTGGGGCCGTCCACGCCGCGCGCCTTGCCGGTGGTCAGGAACGCTCCGGCACCGCCCACCAGCATGGTGTCGTGCCCGCGCGACAGCGCCCCGTAGGCAGAGGCCACGCGCTCCAGCGCGTTGCCCCCCGACAGGGCGGCCGCCCGGATGTTGCCGGGCATGATCACGGGGGTAAGCACCTCGGGCGGGGCGGAAAGCCCCAGCACCTCCTGCACCAGCAGGGCGTCCTCGTCGCCGGTCTGTTCGTCCACGGTCCGGGGCAACGTTCCCAGGGGCTTCATGAAGCCCACGTTGCGTCCGGTCTGCCGCAGCGCAAGACCAAGCGCCATGCAGACAAGGTTCTTGCCTGCCCGAGCCGCCGTCGATCCGATGTAGATGCCCACCATGTCCGTATATCCGTTGTACGCAAGGCCGTGGGATGGTCCGGGGAATGCACTGGGCCGTCGCCGCAGGCAGCCCCCCGGTTTCTCCGGGTGCAGTCCGGAGAAACCCCGCCGCACGGTCCTTGCGGACCCGCGCGGCGGGGAATGTCTCGTATCGCCTAGTTGTTGCCGTTCAACACGGCAACAGTGGTCTGGGCGATTTCCAGTTCCTCGTTGGTGGGCACCACCAGCACGGGCACGCGCTGGCCGGGCTTGCCGATGTGGCGCGCCTGGCCCGAACGCTTGGCGTTGACCGCCTCGTCGATGTCGACGCCCAGGATGTCCATGTCCTTGCACACGGCGGCGCGCACCAGGTCGTCGTTCTCGCCGATGCCGGCGGTGAACACGATGGCGTCCAGCTTGCCCACCACCACGGCGAACGAACCGATGTACTTGCGGATGCGGTAGACGAACATCTCGAAGGCCAGTTCGGCCATCTCGTCACCCTTTTCACGGGCGGCGTGGATGTCGCGCATGTCGTTCATGCCGCAGATGCCCTTCAGGCCGCTCTGCTTGTTCATCACGGTGTCGATCTCGGCGCCGGACCAGCCCTTCTTTTCCATCAGGAAGGGGACCAGCGCGGGGTCGATGTCGCCGCAGCGGGTGCCCATCATCAGGCCTTCCAGCGGGGTGATGCCCATGGTGGTGTCCACGCAACGGCCGTTCTTCACGGCGGCCATGGAGCACCCGTTGCCGAGGTGGCAGGTGATGATGTTCAGCTCGTCCAGGGGCTTGCCCAGGAACTCGGCGGTCTTCTTGGTGATGTAGCGGTGCGAGGTGCCGTGGAAGCCGTAGCGGCGGATGCGCAGCGTCTTGTACAGGTCGTAGGGCAGCGGGTAAAGATACGCCTTCTTGGGCATGGTCTGGTGGAACTCGGTGTCGAACACGCCCACGGAAGGCGCGTGCGGAAAGAGTTCTTCCGCCACTTCGATGCCCGCGAGGTTGGCGGGGTTGTGCAGCGGACCCAGCGGAATGTAGTCGCGGATGATGCCCTTGGCCCATTCGTCGATCTTGACGGACTGCTTGATCTCTTCGCCGCCGAGCAGCACGCGGTGACCCACGGCGTAGATTTCGCCCTTGTCGGCGATGACGCCCTTCTCGGCATCGGTGATCAGGTCCACGACCTTCTTCATGCCTTCGACATGATTGGCGAACGCCTGTTCGAGGACGATCTTTTCCTCGGCGTCGGTGTCGGGCTTGATCTTGTGGGTCAGTTTGCCCATGCCTTCGCCAATGCGCTCGACAAGACCGGAGCACAGGGCCTTCTCGGTGGTCATGTCGATGAGCTGGTACTTGATGGACGAGCTGCCGGAGTTGATGACGAGTACGTTCATGCGGGTCTTTTCCTTTCGGGGTGTGGCCCTCCGGGCCGTGTGGGCGGCCCGGAGGGGCGGGTGCCGGGGGCGTGTGGGCGGCCCCCGGCTGTGGTTGCAAGTGTCCGGGGCTATTCCCAGATTGTCCTTTCGCCCGTTGGCTGCGTCAAACTTCGCCTTCCATTTCGGTCAAATACGAGAAGAGTATACTCCCTCATGGCAGGCTCGTTTTCCTTGCCAACGAACGAAAATCCTAATCTGGAAACAGCCCCAGGAAGATAGGGCTGTCAGCCTAGATAAGACCCTTCTCGGCCTGCGCCTGAATGGCCGTGATGGCCACGGTGTTCACGATGTCGGGCACCGTGCACCCGCGCGACAGGTCGTTGACGGGCTTGTTCAGGCCCTGCAGCACCGGGCCGATGGCCACGGCCCCGGCGGCACGCTGCACGGCCTTGTAGGTGTTGTTGCCGGTGTTCAGGTCGGGGAAGATGAACACCGTGGCCTGACCGGCCACCTGGCTGCCGGGCAGCTTGGTGCGCGCAACGTCCATGTCGATGGCGGCGTCGTACTGCAACGGACCTTCCAGCAGCAGTTCCGGCGCGCGTTCCTTGGCGATGCGGGTGGCCTCGATGACCTTTTCCACGTCCGCGCCCTTGCCGGACGAGCCGGTGGAGTACGACAGCATGGCCACGCGCGGTTCGATGCCGAAGATGCGCGCGGTGTGGGCCGAGTTGATGGCGATTTCCGCCAACTGTTCCGCCGTGGGGTTGGGGTTCACCGCGCAGTCGCCGAAGGCCAGCACGCGGTCCTTCAGGCACATCAGGAACACGCTGGACACGATGGAGAAGCCGGGCTTGGTCTTGATGAACTCGAACGCCGGGCGGATGGTGTGCGCCGTGGTGTTGATGGAGCCGGAAACCATGCCCTCGGCGTCGCCCTTGTGCACCATCATGGTGCCGAAGTAGGTGACGTCGTTCATGGTGTCGCGGGCGCGTTCGATGCTGACGCCCTTGTGCTTGCGCAGTTCGAAGTAGGCTTGCGCGTATTCCTCGAACTTGGGCGACAGGTTGGGCTGGATGATCTGCACGCCGTCCAGGGCGATGCCCAGTTCGCTGACCTTGGCGCCCACCTTGTCGGCGTCGCCCAGCAGGATGATGTCGGCAACCTCGCGCCGGGCCAGAATGTCGGCGGCGCGCAGGATGCGTTCCTCCACCCCTTCGGGCAGCACGATGCGCATGCGGTTCTGCTTGGCGCGCTCGATGAGGTTGAACTCGAACATCATGGGGGTGATGCGGCTGGACTTGCGGTTGATCAGGCGGCGGCCCAGCTCCTGGCTGTCCACGGAACGCTCGAACAGGCCGAGGGCGGTGTTGATCTTGCGCTCGTTGTCCGGTTCGATCTTGCCGTACAGTTCGTTCAGGGTCTGGATGGTCTTGTAGGTGTGGTCCTTCACCGACAGGATGGGAATGGGCACCCCGGTCCAGCCTTCGATGAGGCGGTGCACGTTGGGCGCGGGCTGGATGCCGCCGGTCAGCAGCATGCCCGAAATGTCGGGGTAGGCGCCGGAAAGGCGGGTGGCAAGGCCGGTGAGGATGATGTCGGAACGGTCACCGGGGGTGATCACGAGGCACCCGGGGGTCACGTAGTCGAGGAAGTTGCCGATCTGCATGGCGGCGATGACGTAATCGTCCACCAGGGTGTCCAGGCGGCCGTGGCCGTACAGCACCTGCGCGTTCAGCCACTTCTTCACGTCGCCCATGGTGGGCTTGCCCAGGGTGGGTTCCTCGGGCACCACGTACACGGCCAGGGGGTTGGAGCAGTTGACCTTGCACTCCAGGCTGCTGATGACCACGTCGCGTTCGGCGTCGGTGACCGAGGCGCGGTTGATCACGGCGGCCACGATGTCCAACCCCTTTTCGTCCAGCAGATCGATGGTCAGCTGGGTGGAGGCGACGATTTCGTTGGCGGTCTTCTGCTGGCCGTTGGCCACCACCATCACGGGACAGCCGAGGTTGGCGGCGATGTCGGCGTTCAGGTCGAACTCGAAGGCGGCATCCTTGCCCAGAAAGTCGGTGCCCTCGCAGAGCACGAAGTCGTAGCTGTCTTCCAGCTGCTTGTACTTCTTCAGGATGTTTTCAAGCAGCGTGGCGTGCTGACCGTTGTTGATCAGCTCCCGGGCGTCCTGCAGCGAGTACGCGTAGGTGTCGGCCACGGGAATGTCGAGGTTGAAGTGGGTCAGGATGAGGTTGGTGTCGTGGTCCACCGCATCCGTGACCGGCCGGTTGATGATGGGGCGGAAGAAGGCGACCTTGCGGATGTCGCGCAGCAATAGCTGCATCATGCCGAGCACCACGGCGGACTTGCCGCTCTTCGATTCCGTCGCGGTGATGTACAGATTGTTGGCCATGCATATCTCCTTGCGTGCCACTGGGCGGGCGCGGCGAGGCGTCCGTGGATCCACATCGGCGGCACGGCCGCCGGTGTTTCCGGGCCTGGCCCGGTGAGCCAAACGGCCCGCGGAACCATCCGCGGGGCCGGAATCCCCTGGCGGGGGGCCGCCGTTCGGCCCCCCGCCGGGGAATGATACCAGAGCGCGGCGCGGCATGCGCGCCCGTTCGATAACTATATAATCCGCGGGGCACGGCAGGCCGTGCCCCGGATGTTGGTTCTAGCGCAGCGAATCCGCGTACAGTTCGATGGAGTGCTTCACTGCCACCTTGGCCCCATGCTGCGAGAGCATGTCGGTCATCTGCAGCATGCAGGCGGGGCAACCGGTGGACACGATCTGGGCGCCGGTGGCCAGGATGTTGTCGCGCTTGCGTTCGCCGATCTGCTTGGACAGGTCGTAGTGGTACAGGTTGAAGCTGCCGCCCGAACCGCAGCAGCGGTCGCACTCGGCCATTTCCACCAGTTCGTACTTGGGGTTCATGCCGATGAGGGCGCGCGGCTGCGAGGTGACGCCGAGCGACTTCTTCATGTGGCAGGAATCGTGGAAGGTCACCTTCACGGCGCCCTTGGCCGGGGCCTCGGGCTTCACGCCCAGCACGTCAACCACGAACTGGTTCACGTCCATGACCTTGTCGTGCAGGGCACGGATCTGGTCGCGCATGGTCGCCGGGTACTCGTCCATGAGCTTGGGCCAGATTTCCTTGATGGTGGCGGTGCAGGTGGCGCACGGGGTCACCAGGTAGTCGAAGCCGCCCTTGGAGAACAGGTCGAGGTTGATCTTGACCAGCTTGTCGTAGGCCACGCGGTCGCCCGACGAGATGGCGGGAATGCCGCAGCAGGCCTGGCCTTCGGGCATGTACACGCCAACGCCGTGGTGTTCGAACACCTTCAGGCAGGCTTCGGCCACGCTGACGAACATCTTGTCGCCAAGGCAGCCCGGGAAGAAGGCGACGCGCTTGCCGCTCTTGCCCGCCGGGGTGTCCAGCGCCTTGATCTTGCTGTGCAGCGACTGCTTGGCCAGCCCCACGAAGTGGCGGTCGCCGATGACGGGCGACAGCACCTTGGAGCAGGAGGAGCCAAGCAGGTCGTCCACCTTGCTGGTGAAGATGCCCTGGAACTTGGAACCCAGGTCCAGCAGGGCGTTGAACAGGGCGGGCTTGGTCAGCATGCCGCGCAGGATGGCCTTCTTGACCGGCGAGAGCCCCATGTAGGTGTTCACGATGACACGGGCGCGCAGGAAGATGTCCATGACCTTGACCCCCGAGGGGCAGTTGGCCCCGCAAGAGCCGCACAGCAGACACTTGTTCAGCTTTTCCTGAACGCCCGCCGCGTCGTGGATCATTTCCTTGGCCAGGTTTTCGAGCAGCGCGATCTTGCCGCGCGTCACGTCCGCCTCTTTCATGGTCTCGGCAAACACGGGGCAGACGGCCTGGCACATGCCGCACTTCATGCAGCCGACCATCTGGTCGTCCAGCTCCTGGAGCAGCTTGGCGAGTTTGGTAAGGTCTGCCATGGCGTTAGGCTCCGATGATCTTGCCGGGATTCAGGATGTACTTGGGGTCGATGGCGCGCTTCATGTTGCGCGAGAACTCGATGGTGGCCTTGGAGGTTTCCTTCTCCATCCACTTGGACTTGGCCATGCCGATGCCGTGTTCGCCAGACAGGGTGCCGTGCAGCGAAAGGGCCACGTCGAAGATTTCGTCCACGGCGTGCTCCACGCGCTCGAACTCGTGCTTGTCGCGGCGGTCGCACAGGATGGTCGGGTGCAGGTTGCCGTCGCCCGCGTGGCCGAAGGTGCCGATGGAGATGTTGTACTTGGCCGCGATGTCGTTGATGGCCTTGACCATGGCGGGAATCTTGGAGCGCGGCACGGTGGCGTCTTCAAGCACGGTGGTGGGCTTGGCGCGGGCAAGGGCGGGCAGCGCGTTGCGGCGGGCTTCCCACAGCTTGAACTTTTCGGCGGCGTCCTTGGCCACCTTGATTTCGGTGGCGCCGACCTTGTTCAGCACCTTTTCCACCTTCTCGGCGTCTTCGGCCACCTGGCCGGCGTGGCCGTCCACTTCGATGAGCAGGATGGCCTGGGCGTCGCGCGGCAGACCGGCCTTGGTGAAGTCGTCAACGTAGCGGATGGTGGCCTGGTCCATGAATTCCAGGGTGCAGGGCACCACGTGGGCGGCGATGATGCCGGCAACCGCTTCCGACGCCTTGTTCACGTCGTCGAACACGGCCATCATGGCCTTGGAGGCCTGCGGCGGCGGCACCAGCTTGAGCACGATGTTGCTGAACACGCCAAGGGTGCCTTCGGACGCCACCATCAGGCCTGCAAGGTTGTAGCCGGTCACGCACTTGACGGTGCGCGAGCCGGTCTTCACCAGGCCGCCGTTGACGTCGAAAAATTCGATCCCCATCACGTAGTCCTTGGTCACGCCGTACTTCAGGCCGCGCAGGCCACCGGCGTTTTCGGCCACGTTGCCACCAAGGGTGGAAACGGCCTGCGAACCCGGATCCGGCGGGTAGAAGAGGCCGCGCTTGGCCACTTCGGCGGCGAACTTGGCGGTGACCACGCCGGGTTCGACCACGGCGTACAGGTCTTCTTCGTTGATTTCGATGATGCGGTTCAGGCTGTTGGTCAGGATGACGATGCCTTCACGCGGGTCGGGGATGGTGCCGCCCGAAAGGTTGGTGCCGGCGCCGCGAACGGTGATGGGGTTGCCGTTCTCGTTGCACAGGCGAACGACCTTGCCGAGCTGTTCGGTGCTGGTGGGGCGCACCACAAGGGCGGGCACCACGGCTTCGAGCACGGCGGAATCGTAGGAGTACGACTGGCGGTCGGCCTCGCTGGTGAACACGTTGTCCTTGCCGACGATGGCTTCGAATTCCTTGATCAGGGCTGCACTGGGCATGAGGATGGTCCTCCGGGTCAAGCGTTGCTCCACCTCCGTCACCGGGAAAGGGCGAGGCGGCGGAAACCGTAACGGAGCGGATGGCCCCGCTCCTTTCCTGGCTGTATGTTCAGCCACTCCTCTGTTGAAAAGGGGGGCGGGGCGCTGCCCCGCCCCCCTTGCACCTCGAAACTAGAACAGGTTGGAGTACGCCCCGAAGCAAAGCACGCTGGCGATGATGCCCACGACGATGCCGTAGAGGGCAAAAGGCCAGAAGGTGCGCTTCAGGATCATACCTTCGCGGCCGATCAGGCCGGTAACGGCGCAGACGGCAACGATGTTGTGGATGCACACCATGTTGCCCATGGCGCCACCGGCCACCTGGGCGGCCACGATGATCTGGCGGGGCAGGCTGAGCTGCTGCGCAACGCCCCACTGGAATTCGGCGAACAGAAGGTCCGAAACGGTGTTCGAACCGGTGATGAACGCGCCAAGGCCGCCCACGTAAGAGGCCAGCATGGGCCAGGCGTTGCCCGCAAAGGCGGCGACGGTCTTGGCCATGGCCAGGGGCATGGAGGGGTAGCTGTTGGGGTTCAGGGCCACGTCGGCCACGCCGGAACCGCGGAAGATGGACACCAGGGCCACCGCAGCGAACAGCGCGATGGTGGGAGCCTTCATCTTGGAGAGCGATTCGCTCCAGGCCTTCTTGACCGAGTCACCCTTCATGCCGTGCAGCACGATGGTCAGCAGGGCAACGAGGGTGAAGGGAATGGTGCCGGGCAGGTACAGGTAGTCGATGGAGGCGGAAACGCCCTTGTAGCCGAGAATGTCGTTGATGGGCAGCTTCTGGGCAGACAGGAAGCCCTTCAGGCCCAGTTCGGGAATACGGGTCAGCACCAGGATGACGCCGATGAGGATATAGGGCAGCCACGCCATGAACTGGCTCATGTGCGGCTTGAATTCAGTGTTGGTGCTGGTGGCGATGGAACCGGTCCATTCAGGTTCCCAGGTGGACTGAGGGCCGAAGTCCCAGGTTTCCTTGGGCACGCAGAAGCCCTTCTTGGCGCCGGCCACGATGATGCCAAGGCCCACAAGCCCGCCGATCAGCGACGGGAATTCGGGGCCCACCAGCCATGCAAAGGTCAGGTAAGGCACGATGAAGGCCACGGCGGAAAACACGCAGAACTGCCAGGCGGCAAAGCCTTCGGACCACGACTTCTTCTGGCCGTAGAAGCGGGTAAGGAAGCCCAGCATGAAGATGGGCAGGATGAAGACCATCGGGCCGTGCATCAGGGTGACCCACTGGCCGATGACTTTGGCGAAGGAGCCGAAATCGGTGAAGTTAAGGGCAACGCCGGAGGCCACAGCGTCCTTGGTCAGCGGAGCAAGGAACTTCAGGCCGATGAGGATGGGCGTGCCCACCGCGCCGAACGACACGGGGAACGAGTTGAACACAAGGCAGATGACGGCGGCGGCCAGCGGCGGAAAGCCGAGGGACAGCAGCAGCGGGGCGGCCAGCGCGGCGGGCGTGCCGAAGCCGGCGGCGCCTTCGATGAAGGCCGCGAACATGTAGCCGATGATGATAGCCTGGATGCGCTTGTCTCGGCTGATGTTCTGCATTCCGTACTGGATGGTTTCCATGCCGCCAGAATACTTGAGGGTGTACAGGATTATGATGGCCCCGAACACGATGATCAGCACGCCGATGGCGGTAACCACGCCCTGCAGCGACAGCGCCGCGATATACCCGGCGGGCAGGTTCCAGGCGCCGATGGCGCCCAGCACGCAGACAAGCCAGGCCAGGGGCATGGCGCGGGTGGACGGCCAGCGCATGCCAACCATGAGAACCAGAGCCACAAGGATGGGCAACAGTGCCACCAATGCAAGCAATTCCAATGACATCAAGACGCTCCTCTTATGTTGTGCGTGACCCGCCCCCGGAGTGCACCCGCCGGGATTGGGAAAGGTATGCAAGTGCCGGAGGGGTTTGCACCTCCCCTCCGGCACTGTTCTACCAGGTAGGGTTATTCAGCGGCCCGACCATCGTCGCAGGCATCGCCACCCTTGCGCCGGGCATGTTCCGGCGTTTCGGTGACGGCGCAGAAGCCGCTATCCCCGTTTCCCACGGTCACCGGTTCCCCGGCGGGGGCGGTAACGGCGGGCGCTTCGGAGATCTGCTTCAGCAGCAGGTAACGTTCGTTGTACTCCTTCTCGATGGCCGCGCGCAGGCGCTTGGACTCTTCGGGAGCGATCTTTTCGAGGGCGGCGTAACGGGTTTCACCAGCCATGAATTCCTGCATGGTGCCGTTGGGGGCCTTCGATTCGAGCACGAACGGGTTCTTGCCTTCTTCGGCAAGTTCGGGGTTGAAGCGGTACAGGGGCCAGTAGCCGGATTCCACGGCCATCTTGGCTTCTTCCATGGACTTGCCCATGCCCTTGCGCAGGCCCTGGTTGATGCAGGGGGCGTAGGCGATGATCAGCGAGGGGCCCTTGTAGGCTTCGGCTTCCTTGAAGGCCTTCAGCACCTGCTGCTTGTTGGCGCCCATGGAGACGCAGGCAACGTAGACGTAGCCGTAGGTCATGGCCATGCGGCCAAGGTCCTTCTTGCCGGTCTTCTTGCCCGAGGCGGCGAACTTGGCGATGGAGCCCAGCGGGGTGGCCTTGGAGGCCTGGCCGCCGGTGTTGGAGTACACTTCGGTGTCCATGACCAGGATGTTGATGTCCTCGCCGCTGGCCAGCACGTGGTCCACGCCGCCGTAGCCGATGTCGTAGGCCCAGCCGTCACCGCCGAAGATCCAGACGGACTTCTTGGTGAACTGGTCGCTCATGTGCCACAGCTCGTCCAGCAGCGGATGGTCGTCCGCGCCGCCGAGCAGGCCAAGGATTTCTTCGCCGTACTTCCTGGAGCCTTCGGCGTCGTCCTTGTTGTCCAGCCAGCCCTGCAGGGCGGCCTTCAGGTCGGCGTCCAGGTCCAGGGTCAGGGCTTCGGCCACCACGTCGGCAAGCTTGCCGCGGCGCTGGTTGTAGGCCATGGCCATGCCGTAGCCGAATTCGGCGGCGTCTTCGAACAGCGAGTTGCCCCAGGCCGGGCCGTGCCCGTCCTTGTTGGTGGTGTACGGCGTGGTGGGGGCGGAAGCGCCCCAGATGGACGAGCAGCCGGTGGCGTTGGCCACCACCATGCGTTCGCCGAACATCTGGGTAAGCAGCTTGACGTACGGGGTTTCACCGCAGCCCGCGCAGGCGCCGGAGAATTCCATCAGCGGCTGCTGGAACTGCGAGCCCTTCAGGCTGTCGCGGGCCATCAGGGTGTCCTTGATGGCGATGTTGGCGTCGGCGTAGGCAAGGTTGGCAACCTGGTCGGCCATCTGGGTTTCGATGGGCTTCATGACCAGGGCCTTGTTCTTGGCCGGGCAGACGTCGGCGCACGAGCCGCAGCCCATGCAGTCCTGGGCGTACACCTGCATGCGGTACTTCAGGCCGTTCAGTTCCTTGCCCTTGGCTTCGATGGCCACGAACGAGGCGGGCGCGCCGGCCAGTTCCTCATCAGAGGCCAGGATGGGGCGGATGGCCGCGTGCGGGCACACGAACGAGCACTGGTTGCACTGGATGCAGTTTTCGGACAGCCATTCGGGCACGGTGATGGCCACGCCGCGCTTTTCGAAGGCGGCGGTGCCCACCGGGAACAGGCCGTCGGGCTCGAAGGCCGAAACCGGCAGCTTGTCGCCCTGCTGGGCCAGGATGGGACGCACCACGTTGGTGATGAAGTCGGGGTCAGCGTTGGCCACGGGAGCGGCGTCGGCGGCGGTGGCCCAGGATTCGGGGTACTTGATCTCGGTGACGGCCTCGATGGCCTTGTCAACGGCGGCCACGTTCATGGCCACGATCTTTTCGCCCTTCTTGCCGTAGGCCTTGTGGATGGAATCCTTCAGCAGCGCCACGGCCTGGTCGAAGGGAATCACGCTGGACAGCTTGAAGAACGCGGTCTGCATGATCATGTTGATGCGCCCGCCAAGGCCCACTTCGGTGGCAACCTTCACGGCGTCCACGTTGTAGAACTTCAGCTTCTTGCGGGCGATGGTGCGCAGCATGGAGGCGGGCAGTTCCTTCTCCATGTCTTCCACGCTGTTCCAGTGCGAGTTCAGCACGAAGGTGCCGCCGGTCTTGATGCCGTCGAGCACGTCGTACTGGTGCACGTAGGCCGACTTGTGGCAGGCGATGTAGTCGGCGCTGTTGACCAGGTAGGTGGACTGGATGGGGCTGTTGCCGAAGCGCAGGTGCGACACGGTGAAGCCGCCCGACTTCTTGGAGTCGTAGGCAAAGTAGCCCTGGGCGTACATGTCGGTGTTGTCGCCGATGATCTTGATGGCCTGCTTGTTGGCGCCCACGGTGCCGTCGGCGCCAAGGCCGAAGAACTTGCACTGCACGGTGCCGGCGGGCACGGTGTCGACGCCTTCGGTCACTTCCAGCGAGGTGTCGGTGACGTCGTCGATGATGCCCACGGTGAAGTGGTTCTTGGGGCCGACAACCTTCATGTTGTCGTACACGGCCTTGGCCATGGCGGGGGTGAATTCCTTCGAACCCAGGCCGTAGCGGCCGGCGAGGAGCTTGGGCATTTCGCCGCGCTCCATGAAGGCGGTACACACGTCAAGGTACAGCGGTTCGCCCAGCGAGCCGGCTTCCTTGGTGCGGTCGAGCACGGTGATGGTGTCGGCGGTGGCGGGCAGAACCGACAGCATGTGGTCGATGGAGAACGGACGGTACAGGCGCACCTTGACCAGGCCCACGCGCTCGCCCTTGGCGTTCAGGAAGTTGACCACTTCCTCGATGGTTTCGCAGGCGGAACCCATGGCGATGATCACGCGCTCGGCTTCGGGGTGGCCCACGTAGTCGAACAGCTTGTAGGAACGGCCGGTGATTTCGCCGACCTTCTTCATGTAGTTCGCCACGATGCCGGGCACGGCATTGTAGAACGAGTTGCAGGCTTCACGCGCCTGGAAGTAGATGTCCGGGTTCTGCGCGGTGCCGCGAATGTGCGGGTGCTCGGGGTTCATGGCGTTCTGGCGGAAGGCTTCCACCTTTTCCCAGTTCACCAGCTTCTTCATGTCGTCGTATTCGATGACTTCGATCTTCTGCAGTTCGTGCGAGGTGCGGAAGCCGTCGAAGAAGTGACAGAACGGCACGCTGGACTCGATGGCGGACAGGTGGGAGACCAGCGCCATGTCCATGGCTTCCTGCACCGAGTTGGAGTTCAGGAAGGCGAAGCCGGTCTGGCGGGCGGCCATGACGTCCTGGTGGTCGCCGAAGATGGACAGCGCGTGCGAGGCCAGCGCGCGGGCCGAAACATGGAAGACGCCGGGAAGCAGTTCACCGGCGATCTTGTACATGTTCGGGATCATCAGCAGCAGGCCCTGCGAGGCGGTGAAGGTGGAGGTCAGCGCGCCAGCGGCCAGCGAGCCGTGCACGGCGCCCGCGGCGCCCGCTTCGGACTGCAGTTGGCGGACGGAAACCGTCTGCCCGAAAAGGTTCTTCTTGCCCTGGGCGGCCCATTCGTCCGCCGATTCACCCATGTTGGAAGAAGGGGTGATGGGGTAGATGGCAGAGGTATCGCTGAGCGCGTAGGCGACGTACGCGGCAGCGGTGTTGCCATCCATGGTCTTCATTTTCTTGGCCATTGATCTCTCCTTGGGATTGCTAACCTTGAAGCGGGGGTGAAAGGTCAGCCGTGCCTTGCGGCGCGGTCCGTGACATGACTCCGAAAATGGGCATGATCGCCGGAAATGGGCATGAACCCGGTGTCGTGCCTCGTCATGCCGGCCCTTGTGGCGCGGTTTCGCTGCCGTTGCCGGGCCGTTGGTGTCGCGTTGCGGCGTGTGCCCGTCTGCCTGGCCTTTTCGGGGGGTGCCCCGATCCTTGCGATCCTTGTGGTCCCTGTGGTCCCTGTGGACCTGTGGACTTGGCGGACCCTGCGGACCCGGCACCGGCACCCGGAAGGTGGGCGGGCAGGCTGCGGCCTCTACGCAACAACAAGAAGTGTGCCAGTTCCGTTACATCGGTGCGGTGGCTGCATCCTCCTTGGATTGTTGAAGTATCGATTCATCTTATGAAACTGACGCCAGCGGGTGGTCCGAAAATCCGGACAGCAGGCGTTGCGGCGCATGGAAAGGCGGGGGCCGTGGAATGGCAGCGTTGAAGCGTAACGCCGCCGAATTGAATGGTCAAACGGTTCATTGGGGCGGGTTGCGTCCCGTGTCCGAAAAAACGGATGCCGGGAAGGGCATGGGGGCCGCGTCCGAAAGGTAGGACACCTGCCGGAGGGATGTACCCCAAGCCTACCGCGCCCCGTCTACAGCGACATATTATTCTTTTTCAGCAGGGCATAGAAGTGCGAGCGCGACAGGCCGGAGACGTCCAGCATCTCCTGCAGGTTCCCGCCGGTCTGGCCAATGAGGATTTCAAGGTACTTGCGCTCCATGAGACGCTTGAAGCCCTTGAGCGGCGGCAAGGGGCTGGTGAAGGCGGCATCCGGACCATGCAGGCCGTCGGCACGTTTGGCCGGTGGCACCATGTCCTGTGCACCGCCGGAACCGTCGCCGTTGCCGTCGGCGGCGGAGGGGCTGGTGGCGGATTCGCTGCCGATGCCGCCTTCGCCCGTGGCGGGGCGGGCGATGGCGGCGCGGGTGATCTTGATGCGGACGTCCTGGGGCAGGTGCAGCGCGTAGAGCACGCTTTCAAGCCCGGAGATGACGAACGAGCGCTCCAGCACGTTATACAGTTCGCGCACGTTGCCCGGCCAGTCGTACTGGGCCAGCTGCTGGAAGAAGTCGGGCGAAAAACCCTTGTGGGGCACCCCGTACTGCTCGCACAGCCGGTTCACGTGGTAGATGGCCAGGGGCTTCAGGTCTTCCGGGCGGCTGCGCAGCGGGGGCAGTTCCACGTGCACGGTCTTCAGGCGGAACAGCAGGTCCTTGCGGAATTCGCCGCGCTCCACCATGGCGTCCAGATCGCGGTTGGTGGCGGAGATGAGCCGGAAGTCGCTCTTGATTTCCTGGGTGCCGCCCACCGGACGGAAGGTTCGTTCCTGCAGGAAGCGCAGGAACGAACGCTGGATGGACAGGGGCATTTCGCCCACTTCGTCCAGGAACAGGGTGCCGCCGTCGGCCAGCTTGACCAGGCCGTCGCGGTCGGTGAGGGCGCTGGTGAAGGCCCCCTTGCGATGGCCGAACAGGGTGGATTCCACCAGGCTTTCGGTCAGCGCGGCACAGTCCACCACCACGAAGTTGCCCGCGCGGCGGGTGCTGTTGCGGTGGATGGTGCGGGCGAAAAGTTCCTTGCCGGTGCCCGTTTCGCCGGTGACCAGCACGTTGGCGTCGGACGAGGCGGCATGAGCCACCAGGTCGAAGCACTGGCGCATGGAGGGGCTGGTGCCCACCACGCCGTCCAGGTCCAGCGCCACGGCGGCGGCATCTCCGCGCGACAGTTTTTCCTCGCGGTATTGCAGGGCGCGGTGCAGGGTGAGGGTGGTCTGCTTGATGGGCGAAGGCTTGACCAGGTAGTCCCACACGCCGCCCTGGATGGCCAGTTCCGCGCCGTCGGGGTCGCCCTCGCCGGTCAGGATGATGACCTCTGGCCGCGACGGCGAAAGCCGGATGCGCGGCAGCGCGTCCAGCCCGTTGCCATCGGGCAGGCGCACGTCCAGAAACACCACGTCCACGTCGGCGGTTTCCAGCTTGCGCAGCCCCTCTTCCAGTGTGTGGGCCGTTTCGCAGGCGTAGCGCAGGCGGGCCAGCAGGCTGGCGATGGTCTCGCAGACCTGGACGTCGTCGTCGATGACGAGAATGGTGGGCACGCTTGCTAGCTCCCCAGCCGGGCGAACACCCGGCGGATGGCGTCGGCCAGGATGTTCCGGTTGTACGGCTTGTGGACCATGGCCTTGATGTTTCCGGCGACGGCCGCCCCTTCGGCTGCCACCTCGCGGCCCGAAACGAGGATTATCGGCATGTTCGGCGCAATATCGCCCATTTTGCGGGCAAGCTCAAGGCCGTTCGCTTCCGGCATGTCGAAGTCGGTGATCACCAGGTCGAACGAGGCGGGGTGCTCGCGCACGGCGGCCAGCGCCAGCAGCGGGTTCTTGAAGGGCCGCACGGTGTAGCCCAGGCTTTCGAGCACCCGGGGAATGGTGTGCAGCTGGTCGTCGTCGTCCTCCACGAACAGGATGCGCTCGCTGCCCATTTCCGGGGCCAGCAGGGCCGGGTCGATGAGGCAGGCGTCCTGCGCGTGCATGGGCAGGTATATCTCGAATTCCGTTCGCCGCCACGGCACGCTGGCAACGCGCACCGCGCCCCGGTGGCCCTTTATGATGCCGTGCACCACGGCAAGGCCGAGGCCGGTGCCTTCGGTCTTGCCCTTGGTGGTGAAGAACGGGTCGAAGATCTTGTCCACGATTTCCGGCGCAATGCCGGGGCCGTCATCGGCCACGGTCAGGCGCAGGGCGCAGCCCGGTTCCATGCCCAGTTCCAGGGCTCGTTCTTCGGACAGCATCTCCTGCTCCAGGTTCACCTCCAGCACGCCGCCCGTGTCGCGCAGGGCCTGGAACGAGTTGGTGCACAGGTTCATGAGCACCTGGTGGATCTGGGTGGGGTCTGCCCGGGTGATGGACGGGCGCGGCGGAATGGCCTTGCGGATCTCGATGTTGCGGGGCAGCGAGGCCTTGATGAGCACCAGCGCCTCGTTGAGCACCTCGTTGATGTCGGCGATGACGAAGCCTTCCACGGAGGGGCGGCTGAAGGTCAGTATCTGCTTGACCAGGCGGCTGCCGCGCTGGGCGGCCTTCAGGGCGCGCATCAGGTCGTTGCAGGTCAGCGAGTCCGCCGCGATGTCGCTGATGGCAAGTTCGATGGAATTGATGATGGACGTAAGGATATTGTTGAAATCGTGCGAGATGCCGCCCGCAAGCGTGCCAATGGCTTCCATCTTCTGCGACTGGAGCAACTGGCGCTCCAGCCGGATGCGCTGGGTGACGTCTTCGGCAGTGGTCAGAAGGCCCACCACGTCGCCGCCGTCACCTTCCGCCTGCCCGCCACGGTCGCTCAGCAGGGGCACACGGTTTGTTTCCAGCCACACCGCCTCGCCGCCGGGCGAGGTGATGGTGATCTTGGTCTGGTAGCGCGGCTGGCCGGAGCGCACCACGGCCTCGTCGTCGTCGTGCACGCGGGCGGCGTCCTCGGTGGAGGGCAGCACCTCTTCGTCGGTGCGGCCCAGCAGCGCATCGGTGCTGTCCAGCCCCACGAAGCCGAGGAACGACTTGTTGGCGCCCATGTATTTCAGGTCGCGGTCCTTCCAGTAGACGAACTGGGGAATGTTATCGAGCACCAGCTGCAACATGCGCTGCGAGGCGGAAAGGGCGCGCTCCGCGGCCTTGCGCTGGGTGATGTCTTCCGCGTAGCCCTCGATGTGGCGCACCTTGCCCGCCTCGTCGAGGTGGGGGCGCATGGTCAGGTGCATGGTCACGGTGTCGCCGCCGGGCCGGTCCACGCTGGAGTCGAACGAGATCACCATGTCCTGTCCCATGCCCGGCCCGGAACCGGACATGTCCGGCGCCCCGTGCAGCCGGGCAAAGGTGCCCGCGCCCGACGCCAGCAGCAGGGCCGGTGAGGCATAGCCCGACATGCGCGCCATGGCCGGGTTGGCGTCCAGGTAGTCGCCGTCCGGGGTGACGCGGAAGATGCCGAGCGGCGAGCTTTCGAACAGCGAGCGGTACTTTTCCTCGGCGGCGCGCAGCCTGTCCTCGGCCTTCTTGCGGTCGGTGTAGTCGAAGACCACGCCCACCAGCCCCGCCACCGCGCCCTTGGAATTGCGGTAGGTGGCCTTGTGCATGATGATGGAATGGGGCGAGCCTTCGGGGCCGGGCAGGGTGGTTTCGTAGCTGGCCACGCCCGGCTCGTGCATCAGGCTGGTGTCGGACGCGTCGCGCAGCATGGCCACGCCTTCCGGCCCGGCCTGCCATTCGTAGCGGCCCAGCAATGCTTCGCGGTCCACGCCGAAGAACCGTTCGAAGGCCACGTTGCATTCTCGCACCCGACCGTCGGCGTCCTTGCTGTAGATGGGGATGGGTATGGTATCCATCAGCGAGCGCAGGAACGACAGCTGGTCCTTGATCTTGCCTTCCACCCGCCGCTTTTCCAGGATGTTCATGACCAGCAGCACCAGGGTCACCGACAGGATGACCATGCTGACGATGATGGTCCAGAAGACCTGCTTGTTCAGTTCGTAGAACCGGCTGGGCTCGTTGATGATGATGCTGTCGGGCGGCAGCTGCGAGGGGCTGATGAACAGCCGCTGCAACTCGTTGTTGTCGAACATGAAGGCCTGGTCGGCCTGCTCCACGATGGGAATGGACGAGGCGCGGATGCCGCTCAGCACCTGCATGGCCATGCGCGCGGCCATTTCGCCGTGGCGCACCCCGGAGATGAGCTTGCCGCCCACGATGCCGTGCCCCAGCAGGAAGGCCCAGTTGCTGTACAGCGGAGCGCGCGAGGCGGCGTGCACCTTTTCCAGCAGTTCTTCGGCCGAATAGAACTGGCCGTCGATGTCGCGGTAGATGGGCACGAAATAGAAGAAGGTGTCCGGGGTCTGGTCGCGCACCCAGTCCAGCATCTGGTCCAGGCTGTATTCGCTCCATTCCTCCACCACCAGGCGGTCCTTGAACGGCCCCAACTGGGCCAGCACCTGATTGCGGATGGCCGCGCCGGTGACCGAATCGTCGCCGATGATCACCATGCGTCGCAGTTGCGGGTTGAGCCGCAGGGCCAGCTCGATGTTGTAGGCCACGTCGTAGTTTTCGAGCACCCCGGTGATCTCGCGCCCGGTGGCGCGCAGGGTTTCGGGCTGCACGTCGTTCAGCCCGCAGAACACGATGGGCACGCCGGGGAACAGTTCTTCGCCGAACTGGAGCAGGAAATCCACCGCCACGTTGTCCGAGGCGATGATGATGTCGAACTTCTTGTTGCGGAACTTGTCGCGGTACAGGGCGTACAGGGTGGAAACCGTGTCCTGGTAGTGGAACTTCTTGGAGTCCATGTATTCCACCTGGAACACGATGCTGTACGGGCTTTCGGCCAACGTCTGGCGGATGCCCTCCTGGATGTGGTCGGACCAGGCGTACCCGTTGTGGTACGAGTTCAGGTACAGCACGTTCTTGCGCGCGCCTTCTTGGGCGCCCAGCGAACCGGCGGCGCCGGTGGCTGAGGTGGCGGTGTCCGGGGATTGGGATGGCTGGGCCGCTTGGGAGGACGGGGAAGACGGAAGAGCCTGGGCCGGGGCGGCCCGGGCGGGCGCGGGTCCGGTGGGCAGGAGTGCGCCGGACATGGGAACCGTTGTCGGCGACGATGCCAGGCCCGGCGACAGGTCCAGTGGCAGGCACAGCGACAGGCACAGCAAGAGGGTCAGCGCCGTCAGCACGCAGGCCGGGCTGCGGAGCGTTGTGCGGCATGCCGCGTGGCGGTGTCGCAGGGCAGGGACGGAGCGGCGCGGGGGCCGGACCGACGAAAACGGGCTGGTATGCATGCGGAGGTTCCGCCGAAAGGCTGTGGTGCGAGGAAGGGTGAAGCGCCAGACCGGACGGGGCGCGAAGGTCGGGCTGGCCAGGATGGGCAGACGGGCCGACGCGTCATCCCGGGCGGCGTTGCCTGCGGGCGCTCCGCCGGGGGGACCGGGTGTTTGACCGCGCAGTTTGCAGTAGTGCCCCCGTGACTGCAACTAATGCTGGACTTCCACGCCAAGGTCAAGGACTGCGCCGTGCGGCTCGGCACGATGTGCTGTTTCGTCTCGTATCCCGGTGTGCCACGCATGGTCGCGTATGAGTGGTCGTTCGCAATGACCGGGTGCGCAATGACCGGGTGCGTCCGGTGCGCCCCGTCCGGTTGGGGGCAGTCGTGCACAGCCGTATGCCACGCGCATTGTCGTGCTTGTGCGGGCAGTCCGCCGGGGATATTCTGATGGATACGGTTACGAACCATCCGGAAGGAGCCCACAATGACGGAACAGGCTGCGCAACATCAGGCTGAGCGGAAGCGGGAGACCGCCAACGAGTCCACCTGCCGCTTGTCGCCGGAGGCCGGGGACCACGCTGGCGGCGGTGCCGGGCAGGACGGATCGGCCATGGGCCAGCCCGACGACTACGAACGCGGCGGCCCGACCTGGCGCGACGACACCTGCGGCTTGTACGAGGAATACCATTTCCTGCTCCAGGTGCTGGGCAGCGAGGCCGAGGTGTGGAAGAGCCTGCAACAGCAGTTCGGCATCGTCACCCAGCGCACCCAGATGATCTTTGGCGTGGGGGCGCTGGCCATTTCCGTGGCCGGTTTTTCCGGACACCGGCTGGCGGCGGCCGGACCGTTCAGCGGGCTGACCCTGATGGCCGGGCTGGTGTGCATTCTGGCCGGGTTGTTCGTGGCGCTGTACGGGGTGGTGCGGGTGCGCTGGATGTCCAGCCTGCGCGGCGATACGGTGGAGGCCAGCTTTCTGCGGCTGCTGGCCGTGCGCAACCGCAAGACGCGCTATTTCCTGTGGTCGCTCAAGCTGGTCATCGTGGGACTGGTGCTGTACGTGGCCGCGCTGGGCTGGTTTCTGTTCCGGGCCTCGCTGGGGTTGGTGCCGTTGGTGTAGCCGGGCCCCGGAAGATTTCCGGGCGTGGCAGGGGCGGACCCGGCAGCGTATTGCGGACCACGCGGCGCGGGCTGGCGTGTGCGGGTTGCGTGTAGGCACGATTCCGGAGCGCCGCCATGGCGGCGGCGGGATTGCCGCGTGCAACGGCGGCGGAATGTGCCGGGCGGTGTCGTATTCTCGACACAGTCCGGCATTCGTTTTTTGGATTATGTGCGAATACAGCATGATGTGCGCGCGGCAAGGCTCTTGCATCATCCGGCGGCGTGGCGGCATTCCGCCGGATTCAACGCAAGGAGGCTTCCCCATGCTGTTTCTGCTTGGCGGCAACGACAAAAAGGCGCGCAAGGCCGAGGCCGCGCAGACCGAAAACCTCGAGCGGGTGCGTGAACTGTTCCTGTCCGGGCGCTTTCCCGTGGTCACCACCGATGGCGTGGAAGACCGCAGGATAGGTCGCGTGCTGGGCCTTGTGGCCTGCCGGGGTTACGATTCCGACGAAACGTTCTTCGGCATGGCGGCTCGCGCCGTGAACAAGGGCGCGCAGGCCATCGTGGGCTACCAGGAAAACGTGGCCTTCCATCCCGACGGTTCCAAGTTCTTCTCCTGCTACGGCACCGCCGTGCAGTTCAGCCGCGAGGAAAAGGACGGCGGCAACGGCAACGGGCCGTTGCGGTTGCAGGCGTAGGGCTGGTGGATTTCCTGCCCGCAACCGCGGGCCATACGGCACAGGAGGCCGATGCCGATGTTGCAGATCGCTGAGTGGTGCGCCGACCGCGTGCGGGCATCCACCTATGTTCACGACGGGAAGACGCAGTGGTACGCGCCGTCACTGGCCGGGGCCTCGACACTGGCCGCCGCCCTGTACAAGCCGGAGGTCTACGCCGGGGTGCTCGACGTGCTGGCCCGGCTGGACGAGGACGACTACTCCGCCTACCTCAAGGGGTTCATGCGGCGCGGCATGGCGCGGTTTGGCGAATCCTGGCGCTACGCGGACATCTGCACCGTGCTGTACGTCCTGGCGGATCTGCTTGGTGTGGAGTCGTACCTGGAGATTGGCGTGCGGCGTGGTCGCAGCCTTGCCATGGTGCTTGACCGCCGCCCCTCCGCCGATGTGGTGGGCTTCGACCTGTGGCTGCGCGACTATGCGGGCATGGAGAATCCCGGCCCGGATTACGTGGCCGCCCAGATGGCGCAGCTTGGCCACAGGGGTGGGCTGCGCTTCGTCACCGGCGATTCGACCACGACGGTGCCCGCCCATTTCGCGGCGCATCCGGACGCCACCTACGACCTCATCACCGTGGACGGCGATCACGGCCCGGAAGGGGCCCTGCGCGACCTGGCCACCGTGCTGCCGCGCCTGCGCATCGGCGGGGCCATCGTGTTCGACGACATTTCGCATCCGGAACTGGGCTACCTGCGCGGTATCTGGCAACGGGTGGTGCAGTCGCAGCCCAACATGAGCTGCCACGTCTACGACGAAACCGGTTACGGCGTGGCCTTCGCCATCAGGATGCGCTAGCCATGGCCGGGGGCACGGTGCTGGTCACGGGGGCCACGGGGTTCATCGGCAGCCATGTGCTGCGGGCGCTGCCGCCCGGCAGCGAAGCGGTGGGCCTGGCATCGTCCGTCTATCCATCGTCGCGCGATGCCGTGCGCCTGGTGCGCATGACCCTGCCGCACCCCGACCTGGACGAACTGATCGCGCGGCTGCGCCCCGCCGTGGTGGTGCATTGCGCGGGGGTGGCCTCTGTGGGGCTGTCCATGACCAGCCCCGGCGTGGACTTTCAGTCCGGCCCGCCCGTGGTGTTCCAGTTGTACGACGCCATCCGCAAGGCGGGCACCGGCACCCGCGTGGTGCAGCTTTCCAGCGCGGCGGTGTACGGCAACCCCGGCGCGCTGCCCGTGGCGGAGCATGCCCCCCTTGGCCCCATATCGCCCTATGGCTGGCACAAGCGCATGTGCGAGGACATCGCGCACGAGTTCTGCGGACTGTACGGCATTTCCAGCGCGGTGCTGCGGGTGTTTTCGTGCTACGGGGCGGGGTTGCGCAAGCAGCTGCTGTGGGACGTGGGGCACAAGCTGCGCGCGGGCGACGCGGTGTTTTCGGGAACGGGAGAGGAAACGCGCGATTATGTCCACGTGCGCGACCTTGCCCGGTTCATCGCGCACCTTGTCGAGGCGTGGCCCGGACCGGGCGTGCACGTCTGCAACGTGGGCAGCGGGCAGGAAACCAGCGTGCGCGTCATGGTGGAACACATGGCGGCGGGGTGCGGCCTGGGCCACGTGACCCCGGAATTTTCGGGGGCCGCCCGCAAGGGCGACCCGCAGAACTGGCGGGCGGACATCGGACGGGCGCGGCGGTTGGGGCTGGAGCTCACGGTGCCGCTGGAAGATGGCGTGCACGAGTATGCGCGCTGGTTTCTGGAGCAGGTGAAGGGCACGGCCCGGCAGTAGCCGGGCGCGTTGCGTCTTGGCAGACGCCCCGTGTCTGGTGCAATTGGCGCCGTTGGCACAGTTGCTGGGCGGATTCGGTGCACGGCATTATTCGGGCAAAGGGTGGCAGCGCATGCGCATCGGCATCTACGTGCAGTGGGGAGTGGAAGGCTGGACCGGCGGCATCAACTATGTCCGCCATCTGGTGATGGGGGCCGCAGCCCTGCCGCCGCGCCTGCGTCCGCACATCGTGCTGCTGTTCGACGCCGCCCAGGCCCCGGCCCTGCATTGCTACGAGGGCATCCTTCCGCTGGTGGACGAGGTGCGCGTGGTGTCCGGCGGGCGCGACGCCGACGGCGTGTTCCGCGTGCAGGATCCGGAAACGGCCTTTGCCGGGCTGGACTTGGCCTACCCCCTGCCGCACGGGTTCTGGAATCCCCCGTCCCATCTGCCGCGCGTGTTCTGGATACCCGACTTCCAGCACAAGCGGCTGCCCCGGTTCTTTTCCGGACAGGAACTGGCCAACCGGGACGCGCTGTTCGCGGAGATCGCCGGTCAGGCCGACATGGTGGTGCTGAGCAGCGAGGCCGCACGGCGCGACCTGACGGAGTTCTACGGCGTGGAGGCCGACCGTTCCTTCGTCCTGCCGTTCTGCACGGTGGGCGAGGCGGACTGGTACACCGGCGACGTGGCCGGGGCCATGGCGAAGCACGGCGTGCCTGGCGGCTACCTGATGTGCTGCAACCAGTTCTGGGCGCACAAGGACCACCTGACGCTGTTCCGCGCGCTGGCGCGGCTGCGCGACGGCGGGGTGGAACTGCCGCTGGTGTGCACCGGCAGCGTGCACGACTACCGGGCGCCCGGCCATTTTCCCATGTTGCAGCGCGAGGTGCAGCGGCTTGGCATTGCCGGGCAGGTGCGCATTCTGGGGCTGATCGACCGGGGCGACCAGATCCAGTTGCTGCGCGGCGCCCATGCCGTGGTGCATCCCTCGCTGTTCGAGGGGTGGAGCACCGTGGTGGAGGATGCCCGGGCACTGGGCAAGACCATCGTGTATTCCGACATCGACGTGCATTTGGAGCAGAACCCGCCGCACGGGGTGCCGTTCCGGGCCGGGGACCCCGTGGATCTGGCCCGTGCGCTGCTGCAATCGCGGTCCGGCTTTGGCCCCACGGCGGGTACGGAACGCGAGGCGCAGGCCCGCGAACAGGGCGCGGAGCGTCTGCTGCGCTTCGGCATGGGGCTGGTGCACCTTGCCCGCGCCGCCGCCGCGGGTCGCGGGGCACGCTGACGGATTTTCCTTCCTGAGCCCCAATCAGGTCCGGCCCTTGTGGCCCCAACGGACAGGCCCGCCATCACGAGACTCGTGATGGCGGGCCTGTCCGTTGGGGCGTCTGGAGGGGCGAAAGGGATGGAGATCGTTTCGGATATTGCCGGGTCGTGTGGACTGCGCGGACCGTGCGGAGATGGCCGGGCTTGCCGCATCAGGCCTGCGGTTTCTCGGTTCCCAGCAGGCGGGCCTGCACGGCGGCGTTGGCGCGGCGCAGGCTGGCGGGCATGCGCAGGTCGGGCATGCCGCCCG
>NZ_VSMK01000021.1 GCF_011682075.1 Nitratidesulfovibrio liaohensis | reverse complement strand
CCCCGGAATTGGCGGAACCGGTGCTGTCGCGGCTGCGCCCGCTGCTGGCCCGCCTGCGGGGTGGCCAATAGGGGCGGCCAGTAGAGGGCGGCTGACGGGCGGCTGACTGGGCGCCCGGCGGTGTGGCCTCCCGCGTCGCGTCCATTTCTTTCGACAGTCGGACCAATGAGAAAGCCTCCGCTGCGTCACCGCAACGGAGGCTTCAGTGCATGAAACAGTGGCAGACAGCCTGTCTGCTACTGTTCGAGGCCGCCTTCGCCCTCGTACATCATGCCGCCTTCCTCTTCCATCTCCAGGGTTTCCACCTTTTCCTCCAGCCATTCCAGAACGGCGCGGGCGGTGTGGTAGTTCAGCACCACCTTGGAGCGGATGTGGCGGGTGATCACCTTCAGGTTCTCGTCGTAGGGGGCCACCTCATGGCCGAAGCTGCCGTCGGGCGCCACAAGGCGCTCGGAAAACGGCGGCATCTTGTCCGTTTCTATGTAGAAGCTCATTTCGATCTCGCCCTGCGGGTTGATGCCGCCCCACACTCCGTGGGCGTATTCCAACCGCACGCCGGAATCGTGCTCGTATTCGTAACGGATGCGGGTCGGGTATTTCGGGTCCTGACTCATGGACGCTCCTTGGGAAAGTATGGGACCGGCCAGACTGGCCAGACTGGCCAGACTGGCCAGATTCGCCAGGCTTGCCAGCCCCGCCAGGTTCGCCGGAACCGACAGGCCGGACCGTATCGGGGGCACCGGCAAGGCCGGTTGCCACGTCAGCCGATCAGCGAAACCAGCGTGCCTGCGATGCGCTCAGGCACCACCAGCGGGCTCTGGCGGCGGGTGTCGCCCCTGGGGGGGCTGTAGGCAGCGCGTTGCAGGCGCTGGCGTTCGGCCGCCGCATCGGCCTCCATGTCATCAACGATGGTCTGGGTCTTGTCCAGCAGGGTGGGGGACGGCGGCGTCAGGTAGGGCGGGTCGCGCCACGGGTCGAGCGGTGCGGACAAGGTCCGCAGCAGCCCGGGGCTCATGCGGAGCAGCCCGGGAAACTGCATGGCGAAATCCGTGGACATGTCCGCCTCCGGGCCGTTCATCCTGTCCGGTTCCTTGGGCGCGCATTCTAGGGCAGTCGTCGGGCGAAGTAAAGGCGCGCCCCGCGCAACGGAAAGGCCATGGCGTGCTGGTGCGCGCCATGGCCGTGCGTTTTGCGGTTACGTTCCGGTGTGTGGTCTAGGCAGCCTTGCGCTTGCCGTGGGCTATTCGGTGCCTGGCTCGTACCCAGGCAGCACGATGGATGACGGTGCACCCGCAGCGCCGGACCCCTTGGGACAGTCCTTGAGCAGGGTGCAGATTTCGCAGCCGCCCTTGAACGGGAAGTGGGTGACCACGGCGTAGCGGCGCGACAGGGTGGGGCCGTCGCCGCTGTAGGGCAGGCCTTCGGCCTCCAGCGCGGCGCGCAGCTTGTCGGTGGGCTTGGGGGCCGGGGCGCAGCCCACGTCTTCCACTTCGGGCAGCAGCATGTGGACCGCACTCATGATCATGGTCTGGGCCAGGGAATTGACGATGAACGCGTCGGAGGGAGAGGCTTCCCAAGCGGCGTCCACGTCTTCTTCCACATCGCTGTCCAGCCACACCACAAGGTACTGGATCTTTCCGGTGCTGATGTGCAGGGCGTGCAGTTTGTCCATCCAGGCTTCCCAGCGCTGCATCAGGCGGTTCATCACCTCGCCGCCGATGCGCGTTTCCTGGCTGGTGTTCATCAGCAGTTCCACGTCGAAGTAGGGCTGCACGTCAAGCTTTTCCGCAGTATGTTCCGCCATGTCCCTGTCTCCTGGGGGTTATGCTCGTGTGGGGGCGGCGCGCGCCGGGGCGCTGCCGTGCTCGCGGGGGAGGGGGCCGTTGCCCGCACCTGCATGGCGGGTGGTTCGGCGTGCCGGGGGTACCCGGCGCTGTCCGTGTTGTTCCCGCGTTGTCTCCGCGCTGTTGTGGACGAGACTTTGCTCGAAAGGCGCGGGGCGCGTCAAGGGACAAGGGATAGGCGATAGGGGCGGGGACAGGAAGGCTGCTGCGGGTGGGCAGGTGTTGGGCGGGCACGAGCCTATGGCTGACTCGCATGGGCCGGCGTGTCTTGCCAGGACGGGCAAGGGTGGTCAAGGGCGGGCAAGGCGGAACGGGAAAGATGGTGGAGCCGGGGGTGACGTGCCGCCCGGACGCCGGGCAAAAGCGTGCCTTCCGTGCGACCGGGATTACCTTCGGGGTCGCGCGGCAGGTGCGGGGGATGGGCGGCTACTGGACGAAGTAGCGCTCCATGAGGGCATGGCTGGCGGCATCGCCGCCAATGAACGACGCACCTACACGAGTGGCACCCTTGCCGCGTTCGTTGCGCGTGCTGCGGCAGCGCATGCGCACCGGCGGGTTGCTGTCGTCCAGGCGAAAGATCACCTCGAATTCTGCATCGGCCAGGCGCATGTCCAGTTCGGCATTGGGGGGCATCCGGAAGCCCACGCCGTTCAGCGAGATGTCGTGCAGTTCCACGGGCTGGTAGCGTCCGTAATGGCCGTCCGGCTCGGTGACGTACACCACCCCCGGAAGGCGGATGGGATGACGCTCGAAGGAACGCCGGTCCGTGTCATCCCGCGATTTGGCATCGCGGCGCAACAGGTAGCGTTCCAGCAGCCCCTCCACGAGGGCCGTCATGGTAATGCCCATTTCTTCCGCGGCGGTGTCGATGCGTTTCAGCAGGTCTGGGTGAACGCGAATTTCGCGGAATCTTCTCATGGCGGTTCTCCAGGTTGTCCACAAAAGGCAGACAATGACGCTTGACGCAAAGATATGAAAAGTCCGTGCCATTCGTGCGGATGGCTGTGCCGTTCTTGAAAAATATTGATTTATGAAGGTGTGTTAGAGTTTTTCTTCGTGGTTCGTTTCCGGTCGGGGCAGACCGGGAAACGGTCCGGCCGGACCGGTCAGGGTCCGGAGAATGCGGACAGCAGGGGCTGCAAGAGGGGCAAAACGGGGGTACGGAAGCCGGTGTGATGCAGCAAGGCATAAATCTACCCCCCTTTCCGAAAATATAATGCTGTGGCATAACATATGGTCAGATGCGTGCCGCATGGTCCGTGCCGATGGACAGCGGGAGGCCGGGGGGGATTCGGGGGACGCCGCATCACCACAGGGTGGATGTGTTCATTCAAGATGTTACGAGGATTCGGTGCGGGACATCTGGCTGCGCAAGAGCCTGCCAGGTGTGTCATGACGGGCGGATGCACGAGAGGCGGCGCAACCGCGCACGAGCGGGGGCCGGCGGATGCGGCCGGTGGAAGGGACCATGGCAGACGTTTTGGTGATTGATCCCACGCGACGGTACAGGGAATACCTTGTGCCCGCCATTACCGCTGCCGGGCATGCGTGCCGTGTGGTTTCCACCTGCGAGGAGGCCGTGGCCAGCGGGCGCCGCCGCGCGTGCGACGTGGTGTTGCTGGACGTGGATACGCCCGGCCCGGAAGGGTTGGCCTGTCTGCCGGAACTGTCCGCCATGCGCGGCCAGCCGGAGGTGCTGGCCCTTACGGCCCTGCGCACGGGCAACCGGGCGGAGGACGCCATCCGCGCCGGGGCCTGGGACGTGTTGCTGCACCCCATTCCCGAATCCTCCGTGCGCCAGGTGCTGGAACGCTGTCTGTACCATCATGCCGCAAAGGTGGCCCTGATCGGCCAGGCCAACATCAAGCGCGGCGACATCATCGGCACCAGTCTGCCACTGGAGCGCTGCCTGCATTCGCTGGGCGTGGCCGCCCGCACCGACACAAACGTGCTGATCCTCGGCGAAACCGGCACCGGCAAGGAACTGTTCGCGCGGGCCGTGCACGAGAACAGCGAGCGTGCCGGGCGTGGCTTCATCGTGGTGGACTGCACCAACCTGCCGAGCACCCTGGCCGAAAGCATCCTGTTCGGGCATGAGCGCGGATCGTTCACCGGGGCGGACGCCGCGCGCGATGGCCTGTTCAAGCAGGCCGACGGCGGCACCATCTTTCTGGACGAAATCGGCGACCTGGACCTTTCGGTGCAGAAGTCGCTGTTGCGGGTGTTGCAGGAACGCACCTTTCGCCCCATCAGCGCCCGCAATGAGGTGCGCAGCGATTTCCGCCTGGTGGCCGCCACCAACTGCGACATCGAGGACATGGTGCGGCGCGGGGCCTTCCGCAAGGACCTGTACCACCGTCTGAAGACCCGCATCATTCAGTTGCCCCCCTTGCGCGAGCGGCGCGACGACATAGAGCCACTGGCCCGGCACTACGTGGACCGCATCTGCCGCCAGCATCGCCTGGCCACCAAGCAGATGTCGCCCGACTTCGTGGATGCGGTGCAGATCTACCACTGGCCGGGCAACGTGCGCGACCTGATCAACGCCCTGCACTACGCGGTGCAGGCGGCCTTTGCCGAACAACGGCTGTACCCCCAGCACCTGCCGGTGGAGATTCGCGGCCACGTCATGCGCGCCCGGCGCGACCTGGCCCCCGCGCGCGAGCATGAGGAAGAGGTGCACCCGCCCATGTTCGTTGCCGGTACGGTGGTGGGCATGGCGGAGACGGGGACCGGGGCCGGTGACAACGGTCGTGGCCACGGGGCGGAAACTGGCCCGTCCGGCCCGTCTGGCCCGTCCGGTCTGTCCGGATATTCCGGTCAGCCTGGCCAGCTTGGCGCGTATGGCCCTTCTGGCGGGCGTGGCCTGTTTGGAGGGGCTGGCCTGCCGGGTGGCACTGGCCCGGCGGGGGGGGCGGGGATGCAGGGGGCGGCGGTTCCTTCGGGCACCGGCGGTTCATTCGCCATGGCCGCAGCCGACCTGCACGGGGAATCCGGCGCCATGCCCGCTCCTTCGTCGGACACCTGTCCGCCGCCCGTGGAACGGGAGCGGTTCGGCTTCGCCAACGAGGTGTTCCCCTCGTTCCGTTCCGCGCGCGAGGTGACCATGGACCGCATGGAGTCCGCCTACCTCATGGAACTCATCCGGCGCAGCCGGGGCGAGATAGCCTCTGCCATCGCGCTTTCCGGCCTTTCCCGCGCCCGGCTGTATGAGCTGTTGCAAAAGCATTCCATCTCGCTGCGCAACAGCAACTGACCGGGCACCTTCCTTCTTTTTCCCTTCCTTACCGTTTCGCGCACACGAGGCATTCCCCATCGCGTTGCCGGAGCATGCGGCCTTTCCGCGCGGGTGCTCCTTCATCGTGCGCCGTGCCCCCCCGCGTTGCGCACGCCATGTGGTTGCCGGAACGAGACAACAGCCCGTCATCTCTGTTACATGGAGCAAAAGGCAGGCCGCCGGGCAGGCGCGTGCCACGGTTCGAAAGTGCATTGGGTGATCCGTGTTCCCTAATGTTCGTGAGTGGTTGTCCGATATGTGAAGTACACACTCACCTTGTTACCGTGCGAGGCGTGCATGAAGCTGACGATTCTTCGCAAACTGCTCCTCATGGTCATCTGTATCGTGCTGCTGACGGCGGCGGCCATTTTCGGCACGGCCCACCATTTCATGAAACGCGGTTTCGCCGACGAATCGGCCCAGGCGGTTACCCGGCTGCGCGACGTGGTGGTGCGCAACATTGGTGACCGTTCCGCGAAATTCCTTGAGGAAGCGGCCCTTGTGGCGCAGCATGCGGATTTCGTGGCCGCCGTGGCCGCGGGCGACGGCGCGCGCACGTCCGAACTGGCCAAACGGCTGATGCGTGACGTGGGGTCCGACTTCATGACCGTCACCGACGACAAGGGCAACGTGCTGGCACGCGGCCATTCGGACAAGACGGGAGATTCCGTGCTTGACCAGGACACCGTGCGCCGGGCCCTGCGCGGCGAAGCCACGGTGGGGGTCATATCCGGCACGGTGGTGCCGTTCACCCTGCGCGCGGGTGCGCCCATCCGCCGCGACGGCAAGGTGGTGGGCACGGTGGCCATCGGCACCTCGCTGGTGCGCGAGGGCTTCGTGGACGACATCAAGTCATTCACCGGGCTTGAGGTTACCGTGTTCAAGGGCGACACGCGCGTCATGACCACCATCGTGCGCGACGGCAAGCGGGCCATCGGCACGCGCATGGACAACCCCAAGGTGATGGAGACGGTGTTCAGCGCGGGCAAGACCTTTCTGGCGCGCAACCAGATTCTGGGCAGCGAATACGAGACCGCTTACTGGCCCATCCTGGACATGGAGGGCAAGACCATCGGCATGTGGTTCATCGGCATGCCGGTGGCCAGCATCATCGACGCCCAGGACCGGGTGACCGATTCCTCGCTGGCGGTGATGGCGGGCGTGCTGCCGGTGATGATCGGGGTGGCCTGGCTGCTGGCGCGCGCCCTGTCGCGGCCCATAGCGCGCACCACCGCCTTTGCCACGTCCGTGGCCGGGGGCGACCTGGGTTCCGAGCTTACCGTGCGCACGGGCGACGAGGTGGGCCAGCTGGCCGACGCCTTGCGATCCATGGTGGGCACGCTCAAGGACAAGATCGGCGAGTCGCAGGAGCAGACCCGTCTTGCGGCAGAAGAAACCAGGAAGGCCCAGCAGGCCATGGCGGAGGCCGAAGAGGCCCGCGTACGCGGCGAGCAGGCCCGGCGCGAGGGCATGCTGCACGCCGCGCGCGAACTGGAAGGCATCGTGGACATCGTCTCCGCCGCGTCGGAAGAGCTTTCGGCGCAGATCGAACAGTCCTCTCGCGGGGCGGAACTGCAAAGCCGCCGCACCGGCGAGACCGCCGTGGCCATGGAAGAGATGAACGCCACCGTGCTCGAGGTGGCCCGCAGCGCGGGACGTGCGTCCGACACGGCGGGCGACGCCAAGGCCAAGGCATCGGCCGGGTCGGGTATCGTGGAGGCCATGATCGACGGCATCGGCGTTGTGCAGCGCCATTCCGAGACCCTGAACCGCGACATGGACGCCCTGGGCAAGAGTGCCGAGCGCATCGGGGCCATTCTGGGCGTGATTTCCGACATTGCCGACCAGACCAACCTGCTGGCGCTGAACGCCGCCATCGAAGCTGCGCGCGCGGGGGATGCCGGGCGCGGCTTTGCCGTGGTGGCCGACGAGGTGCGCAAGCTGGCGGAAAAGACCATGATTGCCACCCGGGAGGTGGGCGAGGCCATCGGCGGCATCCAGCAGGGGGCCAAGGTGAGCATCGCCCAGGTGGGCGAGACGGCGCGCGAGGTGGAAAGCGTTACCGGCAGGGCGCGCGAGGCGGGGCAGTCGCTGGCGTCCATCGTGGCCCTGGCCGATTCCGTGTCCGATCAGGTGCGCTCCATCGCTACTGCCAGTGAAGAACAGTCCGCCGCCTCCGATGAGATCAACCGGGCCGTGGAGGAGGTGAACCGCATCTCCACCGAGACCAGCGACGCCATGCGACAGTCGGCCCTGGCCGTGAGCGAGCTTGCGGCGCAGGCCCAGAAGCTGAAGGCCATCATCGAGCAGATGCAGCGCGACAACGCCTGAGCGCGCGAAAGGGGGGCAGGCCGTCACTGCGGCGTCAGGCAGGTCTTGCGGTTTCAAGCCATGAACAATGATCGGGATCGTCCCAGCCGGGGCGGTCCCGATCTTGCGTTGGCCTTGCGTGACGGGGCGGCGTGGTTGCGGTGCGGGCATTGTGCGGTCACGATGCTGCCAAGCGGGCGTGACGCGACGTGGCGCGACGGGGGACCTGCGTAACGGGGCGGGCGACAGGAACAGGAGCGTCAGGCAGACGGGGAGGCAGGGGGGCAGACGCGGACTGGGCGTAACGGGCGAGTCAGGCGGTGCGGGACAGCGCGCTCACGAGCACACGGTGTCGCCGCTGCGTAACTGGCGCAGCACTTCGGCCACATCCGGGATGTCGGCGTGGTTGCCGCGCAAAAGGTCCAGGCAGGCGTCCACCACTTCGGCGGCGTACAGGGTGCCGCTGCCCGTCGAAAGTTCGTCCATGGCCGCTTCCAGGCAGTGGGCGGGGCGATAGGGGCGGTGCGAGCACATGGCCTCGGCCACGTCGGCCACGCCCAGGATGCGCGCCCCTTGCAGGATGGCATCGCCCGCGATGCCGTGGGGGTAGCCGGAGCCGTTCAGGCGCTCGTGGTGCTGCAATACCATGCGCGCCACGGGATGGGGGAAGGGAATGCGCTCCAGGATGTCGTGCCCGAACTGGGGGTGCTGGCGCATGAAGGCCATTTCGTGGGTATCGAGCACGGTGGGTTTGAGCAGGTACTGGGCGGGGATGCACAGCTTGCCGATGTCGTGCAGCATGCCTGCCACCCGCACCGCCTCCACTTCGTCGTGGGGCATGCCCAGTCTGCGGGCCATGGCCGTGGCCAGCACGGTGACGCGGGCCTGGTGGGTGCCGGTGTAGGCGTCCTTGAGGTTGGTGACCCGCGACAGCGAATCCACGGTGGCTTCCATCATGCCGCTGAGCTGGTCGTAGGCGGTGCTCAGTTCGCGGGTGCGCTCGGCGATGCGCGTTTCTAGCCCGGCCCGGTAGGCCTCGTTTTCCGCCAGCAGGCGCGCCCGTTCCAGGCAGCGCTCCACGGTGTGTTCCAGAGCGCCCATGTCTTCCAGGGGCTTGGTCAGGTAGTCCCAGGCACCTTCGCGCAGGGCGGCCACGGCGTCGCGCAGCACGCCGGTGCCGGAAACCACGATGACCGGCGTGCCCAGGCCCGAGGCGGTGATGGCCCGGATTACCGAAAGCCCGTCCAGCACCGGCATGCGCAGGTCCACCAGCACAAGGTCCGGCTGGTGCGCCTGCCAGGCATCCAGACCGGCGCGACCATCTTCGGCCTGCAGGACCGCGTAGCCGCTGTCCGACAGAAAGTCCGCCAGCGAGCCGCGGACCTGTGGGTCGTCGTCGATGACCAGGATGCTGGGCGGAGTGGGCATGGCAAGTTCCGAAAGAACGGCGTGGAAGCGGACAGGCCGGGTTGGGATGCGTGGCGGATTGGGCCGGATGCGGTAGGAACGGGACGTGATTGGAACTGGAGCGGACGGTTGCGGGCCGGGTGACGGTGCGCAACGCCAAGGCGGGCACGTCCGGATGCGCATGCCCCGGCATGTATCGAGTAGACGAACACTAGCAGGCGCAGGTAACCACCGCAAGGGGGTGGAGCACGTTCCGAGACATGGACAGGGGGAACATGTGCGCGCCGGATGGTGTCGCCGTGCGTTTGGGATGCCATGGCGTCCGCACCGCGCGAAACATGGCACCGCATGGGCGCGTGCACGACGCCCGATGGCCGGGGCGGGCTGCCCGCCCCGGCGCGGCATGCTATTCCGTCGGGTGGCGGCCCAC
>NZ_VSMK01000020.1 GCF_011682075.1 Nitratidesulfovibrio liaohensis | reverse complement strand
CATCGGCCATGTGCCAGGCGCCGGGGCGCGGGGTGTCCTGCGGCGCGGCGTCTTCGGCATTGCTCGCGAGACGCGGCTTCCACCCGGCCAGTTCGGGAAATGCCACCGCCAGCGGGCGCCCGGTCAGGGCTTCCCATGGCAGCCCGGCGAAGCGGCAGGCAGCGCCGTTGGCGTCCAGCACCATCAGGGTTTCGGCGGCCAGCAACAGTACGCCGTCGCCCGCGCTTTCCAGCAGGGCGCGGAACAGCTCCAGTTGCTGAAGACGCTCTTTCAGCTCCGGGTAGTAGCTCTTGCGCGTGGAGGTCTGCCCGAGCCCGATGAGCTTTGCCCGCAGGTCGTCAGAACGCTTCGGCATACAGATTTTCCAGTTCGCGCGCGTCGAGTGGGGCCGGATTGGTGGAAAGACAGGGGTCCTCCAGCGCCAGACGCGCCAGTTCCGCCAACTGGCCACGGGTAACCCCGTACTGGGCAAGGCCCTTGTCGAACCCGGCCCTGCGGCGCATGTCGCCCAGCCGTGCGAACAGGGCCTCGCGCACCTCGTCGTCCGGGGCGGCAAGTGCATCCGCCACGCCCAGTGCCTCGGCCACGCGGCGGTAGCGTTGCGGTGCCGCCACGTAGTTGCGGCGTACCACGAAGGGCAGCAGCAGGGCGTTGCATTCGCCGTGGGGCAGGTCCAGCAGGCCGCCCAGGCTGTGCGACAGGGCGTGCACCGCCCCCAGGATGGCATTGGAAAAGGCCAGCCCCGCGTTCATGCTGCCAAGGGCCATGCGTGCCCTGGCATCGCGGTTGCCCAGGTCGTCCAGCACGTCGAACAGGGCGGTGCCGATGCCCCGGATGGCCTCCAGGGCGAACATGTCGGTGACGGGAGAGTGCGCGTTGGAGGCGTAGGCTTCCACGGCATGGGTCAGGGCGTCCAGCCCGGTGGCGGCGGAGAGTTCGCGCGGCTTGGTCAGGGTGGTCAGCGGGTCCACCAGGGCCACGTCGGGCACGTTGGCCTTGCTGACGATGGCGATTTTCACCCTGCGCGGAGTGTCGCGGATGATGGCGAACTGCGAGACGTCGGCTGAACTGCCCGCCGTGGTGGGCACGCAGACCAGCGGCGGCATGGGCTTGGGGATGGCATCCACCCCTTCGTAATCCAGGATATGCCCACCGTTGGCCACCACGATGCCGATGCCCTTGGCGCAGTCCATGGGGCTGCCGCCGCCCACGGCCACGATGGCGTCGCACCCTTCGGCGCGGAACACCTCGCTGCCTTGCATCACTTCGGTATCGCGGGGGTTTTCCGAAACCCCCAGAAAGGTCGCGCAGGCTATGCCTTCATCGCGCAAGGTGCGGACCACTGCCTCTGTGTGCCCCGCCGCCGCCACGCCCTGGTCGGACACCACGAGGCAGCGCGATGCGCCAAGGTTGCGGGCATGCCGCCCGGCCAGACCAGCCGCGCCGTACCCGAAGACGAATTCCGGCGCGACGAATTTGCGCAGTTCGTAGTCGTTCATGGAACGCCCTTGATGCCGCCCTGTGCGGCGCCCTTTTCCCCAAAAGCACCGCAAGTGTTTTCCCGTATCCCTACTGTATGCAAGCCGGGGCCGTTTCGTCACCCTTTTTGTGTGCGGGGTTTACCAAATGCAGAATGACGTACGGCCCGGGGATACGGGCCGTACGTCATGTGGTTGCGGAGGCTGGCTTGCGGAACAGGTCGCCGTGCCGGGTGGGCGTTGCTGACGCCGGGGCGTCAGGCGAGTGGCGTCGGGGCCGGGGCGTCAGGCGAGCGGGGTAGGCGCTGGCGCGTCAGGCGAGCGGGGTAGGCGCTGGCGCATCAGGCGAGCGGGGTAGGCGCGGGAGCGCCCTGGCACGTCATGACCATTTCGTTCAGCGGCACGTTGGTGCCGGACAATTCGCGGGCCTTGGCCAGCGCGGCGGTAAGGCCGCGGCAGCAGGGCACTTCCATGCGCAGTACGGTCATGGACCGGATGCCGCTGGTGGCCAGTATTTCGGCCAGCCGCTGGGCGTAGGCGTCGGTGTCGTCGAACTTGGGGCAACCGATGAGCACCACCTTGCCCCGGGCGAAGTGGCTGTGGAACAGGGGCGATGCCGCCGCCGCGCAGTCCGCCGCCACCAGCACGTCGGCATCCTTCAGGTAGGGGGCCGTGGGGGGCACCAGGCGGATCTTCAGCGGCCAGTGGCCGGGTCCGGAAACCGGGCCTTCCGCCACCCCGAACATGGGAGCCTCGGACTTGGCGAAGCTGCGGATCATGGAGCCGGGGCAGCCGCCGTGGCCGCCGCCATGCCCACCACCGTGGCCGTGTCCCGGCCCGTGCCCGGCCCCCTGTCCGGCCTGACGCGCCAGGCCGTAATGACCGTGCACGCCGTGTCCGTCGGGCCTGCCCTGGGCGGAATGATGGTCGCCGGTGCGGGGCTGCGCGCCGTCGCGCTTGCGCACGTGTTCCATGGCAGCGTCCTCGTCGAAGGGAACGGCATCGCGCTGGATGATGCGCAGCGCGCCCTGCGGGCAGCTGCCAAGGCACGCGCCAAGGCCGTCGCAAAAGCTGTCGGACACGATCTTGGCCTTGCCGTCCACGATGGCGATGGCGCCTTCGGCGCAGTCCAGCACGCAGGCGCCGCAGCCGTCGCAGCGTTCTTCGTCGATTTCCAGGATGTTCCGGGTGGTCTTCATGTCTGTGATCCTTGCCCGCGGGTTGGAGCGCGGGCGGCCCCGTGTCGGTGGGGGGCCATATCGGTGATGTCGGTGATGCCAGTGATGTAGGACGGCTCGGCTGTGGGTGCGGTGGCCGTGGCTGAAGGACCCGTGATGCGTCGGCGGTGTGTCGTAATCCGTATTCGGGCGGGGCGGGAGGGGGGCGGCCGGTGCCGCCCCCCGAGCCCGTCGTTTCAGCGTGTGGTCGTCCTACCCCAGAATGGCCTTCAGGTCTTCATCCGGAGTGGTGATGGGCTTGATGTTGTAGTTCTGCACCAGGAAGTTCAGCACGTTGGGGGTGATGAACGCGGGCAGTGACGGTCCGAGGCGGATGTCCTTGATACCCAGGGCCAGCAGGGTGAGCAGGATGACCACGGCCTTCTGCTCGTACCACGAGAGCACCAGCGACAGGGGCAGGTCGTTCACGCCGCACTCGAAGGCGCCGGCAAGGGCCACGGCGATCTGGATGGCCGAGTAGGCGTCGTTGCACTGGCCCACGTCCAGCAGGCGCGGAATGCCGCCGATGTCGCCCAGTTCCTTGTCGAAGAAGCGGAACTTGCCGCAGGCCAGCGTGAGCACCACGGTGTCCTTGGGGGTCTTTTCCACGAACTCGGTGTAGTAGTTGCGGCCCGGCTTGGCGCCGTCGCAGCCGCCCACCAGGAAGAAGTGGCGGATGGCTCCGGACTTCACCGCGTCGATGACCTGGCCGGCCACGCCCATGACGGTGTTGCGGCCAAAGCCCACCAGCACGTTCTTGCCGGTCGCGTCTTCCGTGAAACCGGGCATTTCCAGCGCCTTTTTGATCACGGCAGAGAAGTCGTAGTTCTCGCAGTGCACAAGGCCGGGCCAGCCCACGAGGCCGGTGGTGAACACGCGGTCCTTGTACGAATCCTGCGGCTTCTGGATGCAGTTGGTGGTGAACAGGATGGCGCCGGGGAAGGCCGGGAATTCCTTGTGCTGGTTCTGCCAGGCGGTGCCGAAGTGGCCGTAGAAGTGGGGGTACTTCTTCAGTTCCGGGTAGCCGTGCGTGGGCAGCATTTCACCGTGGGTGTAGATGTCGATGCCCTTGCCTTCGGTCTGCTTCAAGAGTTCGTGCAGGTCGCGCAGATCGTGGCCGGAAACGAGGATGCACTTGTTCTTGCGATGGCCCAGCGGCACCTGGGTGGGCACGGGGTGGCCGTAGGTGCCGGTGTTGCCAGCATCCAGCAGTTCCATGGCGCGCAGGTTGACCTTGCCGCATTCAAGGGCAAGTTCCACCCACTGGCCAAGGTCGCGCTGCACGCCGTCGTACCCGGCGGCCAGGCCCTTGAACAGGAAGGCGAACACTTCGGGGTCGGTCTGGCCCAGCACGGCGGCGTGGTCGGCGTAGGCGGCCAGGCCCTTCATGCCGTAGAGCAGGGTCTGCTTCAGCGAGACGATGTCCGGGTCGCTCTTGTCGGCGGTAAGCGCGGCGATTTCGGCCTGGGCGCCCAGGGCGTCCAGGGTGGCGGCGGGCTGGAACGAGGCGGGGCCGGAGCTGAACGAGACTCCTGCACGGGCGGCCAGGGCCTGGCGGTGCTTGACGATCTCGTTGATGTACGTCTGGAAGCGGGCCGGATCGAAGTTGACGTTGGTCAGGGTGGTGAACAGGGCCTTGGCCCCGTAGTGATCGATGGCGGGATCGACGATGCCCTTCTTGCGGGCTTCCAGGGCCACCAGGGCCAGGCCGCGCAGGGCGTAGACCGTCAGATCCTGAAGGGCGGAAACTTCGGGCTGTTTGCCGCACACGCCGATGGTGGTGCAGCCGGTACCCTTGGCGGTCTGTTCACACTGGTTGCAGAACATGGACATGGGGCTCTCCTTTTTCTGGGGTTCATTCTTGTGGCCGAAGAGGCCTAAAATCTTCGAAAGGACCATGGCTCGCTCCGTCGTGGTTGTGGTTCGGCGGGGCGGCGTCGTCGGGGCGGAAACGTTTCCGCGCCCGTCCCGTCGTGGCCTTTCGCCCCGTCGTTGAGTGCACAATAGTCCGGGGGACGAACGCTCGATGTGACGGACATCAAAACCACGGGGAAATTTGCGCGGAATGCGATTTTTTTTTCCGCAGGGGCGCGGCCAGTCCTGCCCAGTCCTGCCCAGTCCTTCCCCCTCTGCTGACGGAACGAGGCGGGCATCTCCTTCATGATATCACCGGATGCGTCAAACGGGAGTATTTTTTCTGGTGGGTGGCGGAGCGGGAGATGGATGCCCGTCGGCCTTCGCGTGATCTGCTCGACGCCGGAACGCCATTGCGCCCGCATGCCGCACGACGGCGGTTGTGGCGCACAGGTCTATGTATTTGTCTGTGTGCGATAGAAAGTATCGATTTTACAGGAACTTGGCAGGTGGGCTATCCAGTGGCAGGGCACCGCGTGTGGCCCGAGTTTTTCCGCAGGAGGCCCCATGCCCGTTGCCCGTCTGGTTGCCGGAGTGGACGTGGGCTCCACCGCCGCCAAGGCCGTGGTGCTCGACACCGCCTCGCGCGCCGTACTGGGCGTGGCCGTCACCCCCACCGGCTGGAACCCCCGCGAAACCGGACAGGCCGTATTGGACGCCGCCCTGCGCGAGGCCGGAACCGGCATCGACCGGGTTGTCCGCGTGGTGGGCACCGGCTATGGCCGCATCTCCCTGCCCTTCCTGCATCGCACCGTCACCGAAATTACCTGCCATGCGCGCGGCGCGCATCACCTAGCGCCCGATACCCGCACCGTGCTCGACGTGGGCGGGCAGGACAGCAAGGTGGTGGCCGTGGACGAGCGCGGCAACGTGCGCGACTTCGTCATGAACGACAAGTGCGCCGCCGGTACCGGGCGTTTTCTCCAGGTCATGACCGGCGTGCTCGACATGACCCTGGACGAGATGGGTGACGCCGCCCTGCGCGGTACCCCCATGCCCCTCAACAGCATGTGCGCCGTGTTTGCCGAAACCGAGGTCATCGGGCTCATCGCCCAGGGCGTATCCAAAGACGACCTGGCCGCCTCCATCGTGGCCTCCGTGGCCCGCCGCCTGAAAGCCCTGACCGGTCGCGTGCCGCTGGTGCCCGGCTGCGCCTTTACCGGCGGCCTGGCCACCAACCCCGCCTTTGCCCGCATTTTTTCCGCTACCCTCGGCCTTGCCGTTACCGTGTCCGACATGCCCCAGGCCACCGGGGCTCTCGGGGCCGCCCTCATCGCGGCGCAGGACGTGGCGGTTGGCGGGGCAGGGGGAGTGTAGGGGAATGTTTGCGGGGGAGGGAGGAAGAACCTTTTGGGAAAGGTTCTTCCTCCCTCCCCCGCCCCCCTCCCTCCTTCTCCAAAACTTTTCAATTATGGAGTGTTGCGCGGGGCAGTGACGGCATCTTGATGAGTGCGGAGCGGGGCAACTACCCGTTGGACAGGACCAGCCCCCCCCAATGAGAAAGTTTGGGGGGGAGGGGTCCGGGGAGGGAGACCCTTTTTAAAGGGTCCCCTCCCCGGTTCCTGTCTCCAACTTCCTCTTCAAAACCGGAAAGGAGCAGGCACATGACGTGGGAGAGCATCGAGCGGCTGAAGACGGCGGCGGAACGCAATGCTTTGGCCATCAGCGAGGTCAAGGCGGCGGGCCGCAAGGTGGTGGGTCTGTACTGTCTGTACTCGCCGGCGGAAATCGCGTTGGCGGCGGGTGCGGTGCCGGTGGTGTTGTGCGGCACGCGCAACGATCCCATTGCCACGGCCGAGCAGGTGCTGCCGCGCAACCTGTGCCCGCTCATCAAGAGCAGTTTCGGGTTTGCCATGGAAGGCTCGTGCCCCTACCTGTCGGCGGCGGACCTGGTGGTGGCGGACACCACCTGTGACGGCAAGAAGAAGATGTTCGAACTGCTGGGCGAGATGAAGCCCGTGCACCTCTTGCACCTGCCGTCCACGCCGAGCGAGGAGGCCTTGCCCTTCTGGCGCGAGCAGTTGTCGGGGCTGGTGAAGCGGGTGGAAAGCGACTTCGGGGTGACCATCACCGACCAGAACCTGACCGACGCCATCAAGCTGGCCAACCGCGAGCGCCGCGCGCTGAAGGCGCTGATGGACCTGCCGCAGATGGAACCCGCCCCGGTGACCGGCATGCAGATGCTGGAGATGCTCTTCAAGCTGGGCTTCTTTGCCGACCGCGAAACCATCATCGAACTGGCCGAAGGCGTGGTCAACGAGGTGCAGGCGGCGGCCAAGGCCGGAACGCTGCCCGAACGCAAGGGCGGCCCGCGCATCCTGCTGACCGGCGTGCCGGTGGGCATGGGCTCGCACAAGGTGGTGCGGCTCATCGAGGAATGCGGCGGCCAGGTGGTGTGCATGGAAAACTGCACCGGCTACAAGAAGGCCGACCTGGTGGCCGAAACGGGCGACCCGCTTACCGCGCTGGCGCGCCGCTACCTGTCCACGCCGTGCTCGGTCATGGCGCCCAACCAGGGCCGTTTCGACCTGCTGGAGCAACTGGTGGCCGACTTCAGGCCGCACGGCGTGGTGGACCTGACCTGGCAAGCCTGCCACACCTACAACGTGGAAGCGTACAAGGTGCGCAACTTCCTGCGCGACAAGTTCGACCTGCCCAGCCTGCACATCGAGACGGACTACTCCGAGGCCGACGCCGAGCAGCTCAAGGTGCGCATCGAGGCGTTTCTGGAAATGATCGGCTAGGGTCTTTGTGGGTGCGGCGTGGTTCCGGGTAACGCCCGTGCCCGCCGCTTCTAGGATACACAAGGGGCCGTCCGCAAGGGCGGCCCCTTTGTCGTGCCGTGCGGCGTGTTCTACGACATCGCCCCCCGGCGTTCGCATGCGGTGCGAATGCCGAAGGGGCGATGAGGGGGGCCGGGACGGACAGCCGACGGAAGCGAGGAGCGGCATGCCTCCGGCGGAAGGGCGTCGTGCACGCGGTCGTGCCCGTCCCGGCGGGGTGTTGCGTTGCGGACCGCCGCACCCCATGACTTGTCGTCAGGCGTTGCGCCTTGCGGCGCTACAGTTCCACCTGTGCGCCGATTTCGATGACCCGCCCCGGCGGGATGCCGAAGAAGGTGGTGGCGTTCCATGCGTTGCGCGACATGAAGGCGAACAGCGCCTTGCGCCAGCCCGCCATGCGGTTTCCGCTGCCGATGAGCAGCGTTTCACGGCCCACGAAGAAAGTGGTGGTTTCCATGCGCATGGGCAGGCCGCGCGCGGCGGCCAGTTGTACCAGTTCGGGCACGCGCGGGGTCTGCATGAAGCCGTAGCGGGCCACCATGCGGTGGAAGCCTTCCCCCAGATTGTGCACCACCAGCCGGTCGGGCCGGGGCACGAAGGGGGAAGATTCGGCCACGATGGTCAGCAGCACCACGGTCTGGTGCAGGGTGTGATTGTGCTTGTAGTGGTGCAGCAGGGGCAGCGGGGTGCCCGTGGGGTTCACGGACATGAACACCGCCGTGCCGGGCACGCGCAGGGGCTTGGTGCGGCGCACTCCGTCCAGGAAGGTGCCGAAGGGCACCGAGGCGGCGGCAAAGCGCGCGGAAAGGGCGGCCCGGCCGTCGCGCCAGGTCAGCATCAGGAGCATGATGCCCAGGGCCAGCAACAGGGTGAACCAGCCGCCGTCCATGATCTTGAGCAGGTTGGCGGACAGGAACGCCCCGTCGAAGGCCAGGAACAGCGCCACCAGCGGCACGGCCTGCCAGGCCCGCCAGCCCCAGCGCTGGCGCGCCACGGCGTAGTAGAGCAGCGAGGTCATGCCCATGGTGGCGGTGACGGCGATGCCGTAGGCCCCGGCCAGACGGCTGGATTCTCGGAAGGCCAGCACCAGTCCCACGCAGGCGATCATCAGCAGCCAGTTCACGCCGGGCAGGTAGATCTGGCCGCGCGTTTCCTCAGAGGTATGGATGATGCGCATGCGCGGCACGAAGCCCAACTGGATGCCCTGCTGCGTCAGCGAATACACGCCGGAAATCATGGCCTGCGAGGCGATGACCGTGGCCACCGTGGACAGCGCCACCATGGGGTACAGCAGCGGGCGCGGCACCAGCGCGAAGAAGGGGTTGAAGGACAGTTCCGGGTCGGCCAGCAGCACGGCCCCCTGGCCCAGATAGTTGCACATCAGCGCGGGAAAGACCACGGCCATCCACGAAAGGCGGATGGGCCGCGCGCCGAAGTGCCCCATGTCGGCGTACAGCGCCTCGCCCCCGGTGATGCACAGCACCACCGAGCCCAGCACCACGATGCCGTGCAGGTGGTTTTCCATGAAGAACCGCACGGCATAGCTGGGGCTGACGGCGGCGAACACCTGCGGGTTGCGCAGCGCGGCCATGAGGCCCAGCGCGGCAATGGCCGCGAACCACACCACCATCACCGGGCCGAACACCCTGCCGATGCGCTCCGTGCCGTGCCGTTGGGCCATGAACAGCCCCACCAGCACGCCGATGGTGATGGGCAGCACGAAGGGCGCGGCGGCCTCGGTGGCCACCTCCAGCCCTTCCACGGCGGACAGCACCGAGATGGCCGGGGTGATCACCCCGTCGCCGTACAACAGGGCGGCGCCGAAAATGCCAACCACGGGCAGCATGCGCCGAAAGCGCGAGATGGCCGGGACGGGGGCGGGCTTTGCCGCGCCGCCGGGCGTGGTGTCGTCGCTGCCGGGGGCCTGCCGGGCACCGTCTCG